>CAUQUY010000020.1:0-20957 GCA_963521405.1 uncultured Streptococcus sp. | reverse complement strand
GTATTTCTTTGCTCCAAAATATCGGGCAATAATAGCAGTACCTCCGACATTCAATGCCTGAATCAGACTTAAACCAAGGAACATCGGCTGGTTTGTCATCCCCACTGCAGAAACGGCAGCAGCAGTATCACCTGAAATTTTACCTACCATCATCATGTCCACCATTCCAAAGAGTGCACCAAGAAGCACTTCCACAAATACCGGCCATACAATCACAAATATATTTTTTCGAAGTTCTTTATTCGTAAGTTGTTGCTCTACTTCCACGCAACCAATCCTCTCACTTTAAAATGTAGTTACTATTTTACACCTGTTTCTCTTACAAAACAAATAAGCGACAAAAGAATTTGTCGCTTATTGTCTATCGTTTTCCATCCCATTCGGCATAAAATTGCTCTAAGTACAGTTCTAAAAATTCATGTCGCCCTTTCGCCAATTCATTACCATATTTGGTATTCATCAAATCTTTTAACTTCAGTAATTTTTCATAGAAGTGCATAATAGCTGTCGATTCACCGTTTCGATATTCTTCAGGCGTCAAGTTTTCACGTGGCTTCATTTCCGGTTTGTGAATTGTCCTTCCTGTACTTCCAGAATAACACATCACTCTTGCAATACCGATAGCTCCAATAGCATCCAATCGATCAGCGTCTTGCACCACTTTTCCTTCAAGTGAAAGTTCTTGTTGTTCCTTGTGATTCTTAAACGACATTCTCGTAATAATCGACACAATAGATTCAATTTGTTCAGGAGTCACTTCAATAGAAACTAGAAATTTTTTCAATTCCTTCAACGCATCTGCTGGATTTTGGACAATTTTATCGTCGATCACATCATGGAGTAGCGCTGCGGCTTCACAGATAAATAAATCTGCCCCTTCGGCTTTTGCAATCGTCTTTGTTGTATTGACGACTCTTTCAATATGTGACCAATCGTGCCCTGTTGTATCTGTACTAAGCACTCTTTTTGCATATTGTTCCATCGCTTTTAATTGTTCTTGTTGCTTCATGCTTCCTCTTCCTCTGGATACTTGATTCCCCATTCACGGCGTAAGTCGGTCATGATTTTCATCACATCGACCGTATATTCTAGATACATGTGGTCTTCTCCTGTATCGATTGTTGACTCCATATCGAGTACTTCATAGGCTAAGGCATCTAGTCCTAGTTCATCTTCAAAAGTTTCAACGTGTCCATCTTCTGTATAAGTAATCGTTGCTTTATGTGCTCGTGGATAATCGACAATCTCAATATACCCTTTGTCGTAAGCAATCACTCCGCGTTTTGGTTGTTTAGCATGGAGCGTCATCGTCACAGTCGCCATTTCTCCTGCATCATTCGTCAACACGATACCGGCTTGCTCATCCACACCCGTTGGCGCTAATTTCACTTGAGAAACCATTGAACTAGGTGCCTCACTCATGAAATAACGAATGCAAGACAAGGCATATACGCCAATATCCAGTAATGCTCCCCCGGCAAGGTTGCGATTGAAGAAACGGTTCGTCATATCATAATCTTTATAGCTACCAAAGTTCATTTGAATCATGCGAAGCTCACCCAAGTTTTCAGCCGCTTTACTTAATTGTTTATAGACGGGCATATGGTAAAGCGTCATTGCTTCAGCTAAAACTACATTATTTTCTTTAGCGAGTTGCAACGCTTCTTCCAATTCTTCACTGTTTAATGTAATGGCCTTTTCACACAATACATGTTTCCCAGCAGCTAAGGCTTTTCTAAGATAGTGAATATGCGTGTTATGCGGAGTTGAAATATAAATAATATCTACTTCGGGATCTGTAAAGACATCGTCAATTTCATCATACACTTTTTCAATGCCATATTTTTCTGCAAATTTTACGGCATTCGCATAGGTGCGATTGGCAACTCCATAAAGTTTCCCGTCCAATGATTCTAACGCTACTGCTAATTCATTGGCAATAACGCCCGTTCCGATAGTGACCCAATTTTTTGTTACTTTCTGTTGCATACGCTCTACCTCCAAAATTCGTTACTTCCATGATACCTGCGACGTAACCAAAAGACAACCCAAGCGTACAAAAAAGCTAGACCGAAGCCTAGCTTAATGCGATACAATAAATTGTTTAATAAGTTGAACTAATTGTTTTTGTTGTTCCTCGGCACTCATTGTAGCAGTACCATCGCCATTTTGTTGTCCATATAGTCCAAAACCACTATGATTTCCACCCTCAATCGTTGTATAGAGTGTAGACTCTGGCAAACGTGACTTCGCATCTTCATATTTTTCTTGTTTCAAAATCTTATCATTCGAAGCCGTAATCGATAATACAGGAATTTGCGTTTCACTTATATCTGTACTCTGATCTGGATAACTTGCCAGTAAAATTAATCCTGCAACTTTATCAATTTCATTTAGTTTTTTTGCTTCAATTGTTGAAACAACACCACCTAGAGAATGTCCTCCGACAAACACTTTGTCTAAATGCTCTTCTTTCACGATAGTTGCCATCGTACCATTATCCAACACTGGTAAATTCAACTGAGAAGAAATAATGTACACTTCGATCCCTTCTTTAGCTAAGCCATCTGCAAGTTTAGCATAAGCTTGCGGTTCAACTAAGGCACCCGTATAAAATAAAAGAGTTCCTTTTTTCTCTCCTGTCACTTCAAAATGAGTCCAGTTGTTTTTCTGTTCAAATGCAGCAATATTCCACGTCTCTTGTGCCTCAGGTGTTGCTCGATACGTAAACATTTGGATCAGCCCAAGTGCTAATAAAATAAATGCAAACAGGACTCCAAAAATTCCATACATGATTTTTCTTTGTTTTGTCATCTGTCATCTCTTCTCTCTATAAACCTACTACTATAAGGATACTACAACAGTATGTAAAAACACAATACACCAAATACAAGTGATACCGTATACGGTATCACTTAACTTTTAGAATCAAAATCTTCATGAGCAAGTTGTTCGCGTTACATTAAATCAATAAAACCAACCAAAAAAGGTGGATGCAATGCATCCACCTTTTTACAATTCAGATTAGTTTTCTGATTCAGCTTGTTTTTTACGTTTATTGGCTTTTTCACGTTCGCCTTTATTTAGAATTTGTTTTCTTAGACGAATTGTTTCTGGAGTAATTTCGCAGTATTCATCGTCTGATAAGAATTCTAATGACTCTTCAAGAGATAATTTCTTAGGAGTCTTGATGACTGAAGTTTGGTCTTTTGTTGCTGAACGGATATTTGTTTGTTGTTTTGCTTTCGTAATGTTAACCGCTAAGTCGTTTTCACGAGAGTGTTCCCCAACGATCATACCTTCGTAAATTTCAGTACCTGGTTCAGTGAAAATCACACCACGTTCTTCAACACCCATAATTCCGTATGTTGTTGCTTTACCTGTATCTGTTGAAACAAGTGCCCCATTACGACGTCCGCCGATGCTTGTTGGAATGTATGGTAAGTATTGATCGAATGTGTGGTTCATGATTCCGTAACCACGTGTCATTGATAAGAATTCAGTTGTATAGCCTAATAATCCACGAGCTGGAACTAGGAAGACAATACGAACTTGTCCATTATCATTGTGTTGCATATCTTGCATTTCACCTTTACGGTTACTTAATGATTCGATGATTGAACCCATGTATTCTTCAGGAGTATCGATTTGTACGCGTTCAAATGGTTCACATTTTACGCCATCGATTTCTTTGATGATTACTTCTGGACGAGATACTTGTAATTCGTACCCTTCACGACGCATGTTTTCGATAAGGATTGATAAGTGTAATTCCCCACGTCCTGATACGATCCATGCATCTGGTGAATCAGTTGGTTCAACTTTAAGAGATACGTCTGTGTGTAATTCACGCATTAGACGTTCTTCAATCTTACGTGCGGTTACAAACTTCCCTTCGCGACCCGCAAATGGTGAGTTGTTTGTCAAGAATGTCATTTGTAATGTTGGTTCGTCAATGTGTAATACTGGTAAGCTTTCATGTGTATCTACTGGAGTTACTGTTTCTCCAACAAAGATATCTTCCATACCAGATACAGCGATTAAATCCCCTGCTTTTGCTTCGTTGATTTCTAAACGGTTTAATCCGAAGAAACCAAACAATTTAGTCACACGGAAGTTTTTCTTTGTACCGTCTAATTTTAATAACGTTACTTGGTCCCCAACTTTGATTGTTCCACGGAAGACACGTCCGATACCAATACGTCCAACGTAGTCATTATAGTCTAATAATGATACTTGGAATTGTAATGGTTCATCTGAGTTGTCTACTGGAGCTGGGATATGTTCGATAATTGTATCGAATAAGTAATCCATTGTTTTTTCTTGGTCCGCTGGGTTGTCTGATAAACTTGAAGTTCCGTTCAATGCTGAAGCATAAACTACTGGGAATTCTAATTGATCATCATCGGCACCTAATTCGATGAATAATTCTAAAACTTCATCGACTACTTCTTCTGGACGAGCAGCGTCACGGTCGATTTTGTTTACTACAACGATTGGTGTTAAATGTTGTTCTAATGCTTTTTTCAATACGAAACGAGTTTGAGGCATTGTACCTTCATACGCATCCACTACAAGAACTACACCGTCTACCATTTTCATGATACGTTCTACTTCTCCACCGAAGTCCGCGTGTCCTGGTGTATCCATGATGTTGATACGAGTTCCTTTATATTGAACGGCTGTATTTTTCGCTAAAATTGTAATACCGCGTTCACGTTCGATATCGTTTGAGTCCATTGCGCGTTCTGATAATTCTGTACGTGCATCTAATGTATCTGATTGTTTTAATAATTCATCCACAAGTGTTGTTTTACCGTGGTCAACGTGAGCGATAATAGCAATATTGCGAATATCATTTCTTAATTTCATGTATTTCCTCCATTGATTGACAAAATGAAAGTGATGGAATCTGAACGCTAAAAGAGCCCTTCCATCACCTAAACTTCTTCTCTTAACTCAAAAAGTATACTACAAAAACGCTATAAACTCAAAAGATAAAACATAATGGACATCCCTAACTTACATTCGTTAAGTAGAGATGCCCATTTTTATTTTTAGTTATTTTGCTTCAAACCAGTTATCCCCTACATTACTGTCTGCGCGTAGTGGAACTTTCAGACTCACGGCATTTTCCATGACTTCTTCTACTAAGCTTTGAAGGCTTTCTAATTCGTCTTGTGGCACTTCGAAAATCAATTCATCGTGCACTTGCAATAATAGGTTTGCTTTGAATTTACGTTCTCTCATTTCACGGTCCAATTCAATCATCGCCATCTTCAAGATGTCTGCGGCACTTCCTTGGATTGGTGAGTTCATCGCTGTACGTTCTGCGAATGAGCGTAAATTAAAGTTACTTGAATGAATATCCGGCAAGTAGCGACGACGATGGAATAATGTTTCCACATAATCTTTCTCACGCGCTTCTTTCACCACAGATTCCATAAAGTCTTTTACCCCTTGGAACTCTTCCAAATAACGATCGATGAATTCCTTGGCTCTTTTACGAGAAATATTCAAGTTTTGAGACAACCCGTAATCACTAATTCCATACACAATCCCAAAGTTTACGGCTTTGGCTTGGCGACGCATTTCACTCGTTACATCGTCTGGGTTTGTAATTCCAAACACACGCATTGCCGTATTCGTATGAATGTCGACATTATTTTTGAACGCTTCAATCATATGTTTATCGCCAGCAATATGCGCTAATACACGCAATTCAATTTGCGAATAGTCGCTTGAGAGAATTTTCCAATCGTCATGCTCTGGTAAGAACGCGTAACGGATGCGACGGCCCTCTTGTGTACGAATTGGAATATTTTGTAAGTTCGGATCGACTGAGCTAAGACGACCTGTTTGCGTTAAGTTTTGGACAAAACGCGTATGAATCTTGCCGTCTTCTTGAATATACGCTTGCAATCCTTCTACATACGTTGAATTTAATTTCGCTAATTGACGATATTCTAAAATCAATTCTACGATAGGAGCTTGATGCGCTAATTTCTCCAAAACATCTACCGCTGTTGAATAGCCAGTCTTGGTCTTCTTAATCACTGGTAAGCCCATTTTTTCAAATAAGATGACCCCTAGTTGTTTGGTCGAATTAATATTAAACTCTTCCCCAGCAAGCTCGTATATTTCTTGTTCGATTTCTTTTAGACGCGCTTCGAATTCCACACCCATCTCAACTAAACGTTCTTTATCGACGCGAATTCCTTGAATTTCCATACGTGCTAAAATATCGCTCACTGGTAATTCCATTTCCCAATAAAGATGTGTTTGTTCATTTTCTTCAAGGCGTTTCAATAGTTTTTCAGGCGCCACAGCAATCGTATATACTTTAGCTGCTAAATGCTGATTCCAAACTTCTTCGTCTTCAGGAATTTGGATTTTTACGCCTTTGCCATAGACGGCTTCGTCACTGGCAAGAATCGTCACATCGACACGACGAGCCACGTCACTAATCTCTTTCACAATATCATTTGTGTCCACTAGATACGCAAGAAGTGACACATCATATTTCGCACCTTCTAACACAAGACCAAAACGATGAGCGAGTACTTTTGCTGCTTTTGTATCAAATAAATGTTTCTCGATTGATGCATCCGCCAGCCATTTCTTGAATGCTTCTGAAGCAACAGCCGTCTCTAAATCAGTCACGAAGACTTCTTTTTCATTCCCGAAGGCAACGGCAATCACCTGCGCAACATGATAGTTCGCTTCAAGTGTCTCAAAATGCACACTTGTTGCACCTTTAAGCATGTCTTCAGTAATCTCTAACACACGTGTTACGTTTGGGCGCTCCGCTTTTGGTGCTTCTTCTACAGAAGTGGCACCTGAATTTAATAGGTCTGATTGGAAGGAATTGAAGTTCATTTCTTTATAGAATGCCATCAATGCTTCGACATCTTGTTCCTTACGAAGTGTATCTTCTAGAGTGATTTCAAGCGGAGAATCCACATTGATACGTGCGAGTTTCTTACTTAAAAAGGCTAGCTCTTTGTCGTTAATCAAGTTTTCTTTTAGCTTACTCTTCTTCATTTCATCGACATGCTCGTAAATTCCTTCTACACTGCCAAACTCTTGAAGAAGTTTCACCGCCGTCTTTTCACCGACTTTTGTAACACCAGGATAGTTATCGGAAGAATCTCCCATTAACCCCTTCATGTCGATAATTTGTTCAGGTGTCAAGCCGTATTTTTCAAAAATCACTTCAGGAGTATATTCAACTAGTTCTGTTACTCCTTTAGTTGTAATTTTTACCGTGATATGATTATCCGCAAGCTGAATCAAGTCCTTATCTCCTGAAAGAACTACAACTTCATATCCTGCTGCTTCCCCTTGTTTAGCAAGAGTACCGATAATATCATCCGCTTCGTATTGGTTCAGACGGTAATGAGGAATTCCCCATGCATCTAAAAGCACGTTAAAATAAGGCATCTGTTCGATAAATTCACCTGGAGTTTTCGAACGCCCTCCTTTGTAATCTGCATACATTTCAGTACGAAAAGTTGTCTTCCCAGCATCCCATGCCACTAACACATGAGTCGGTTTTTCAGAATCTAAAATGGACTTAAACATACGGTGAAATGAATAGAGTGCATTTGTATGTAAGCCATTAGCGTTCTTAAAACGATTTAAATCTAAAATTGAAAAAAATGCGCGGAATGCTAAGCTGCTTCCGTCTACTAATAATAATTTTTGTTTCGCCATAATATGCCTCCTAATTTGTCATTACCAGTGTAACAAATAAACAATTCTATGAACACTAAAAAGAGCGCGATTTCTTCGTCTTTCACACTTAGCTGCACACAAAAAGTCCTGGCAAATGCCAGGACTGAATAAATCAAACTTTAGTTTTGTGTTGGAGAAGTGTTTGATAAGAGTTTTTCATAAGCAGACTCATATTTTTGTACATCCCCTGCACCCATAAAGACAATGACTGCGTCTTTATAATTTAATAACGGAGATAGATTATCTAGTGGTAATACTTTCGCTCCACCTTTTACTAATTTTGCTAAATCCTCGATAGAAACATCCCCTGCTTCTTCACGAACAGATGCAAAGATATCACATAAGTATACATGGTCTGCAAGTGATAACACTGCTGCAAACTCTTCTAATAGTGCAATTGTACGAGTAAATGTATGTGGTTGGAAGACCGCCACCACTTCTTTTTCTGGATATTTTTGACGCGCTGCATCTAATGTGGCTTGAATTTCTGATGGGTGGTGAGCATAGTCATCGATAATTGTTACACCATTAATCACTTTTTCAGAGAAGCGACGTTTTACCCCACCAAATGTACTGAATTGCTCAGCTAATTCTTTTGAATCTAATTCATTTAAGTAGTAGAATGCGATAATCGCTAATGCGTTCAAGATGTTATGATCTCCGTACGTTGGAATGTAGAAATGACCGTACAACTCACCTTTAATATAAGCATCGAAGTAGCTTCCTGCTTTTTCTTTACGGATGTTTTTGGCAATCACATCATTATGTTCACCAACACCGTAATAAGTAACAGGTACGATGGCATCTAATGTACGTAATCTTTCATCATCCCCACAAGCGATGATTCCTTTTTTCACTTGTTTACCAAATGCTTCAAAGGCACTTTGAACATCTTCGATATCAGTATAATAATCTGGGTGGTCAAAGTCGATATTTGTCATAATCGCATAGTCTGGACGGTAAGCCATAAAGTGACGTTTATATTCACAAGCTTCCAGTACAAAGTATTCTGAACTTTCAATGCCTTTACCAGTTCCATCACCAATAAGATAACTTGTTGGCTCCATTCCACTTAATACGTGAGCTAATAATCCAGTTGTACTTGTTTTACCGTGAGAACCTGTAATCGCCACACTCTTATAATTTTTCAATAATTCACCAAGGAATTTATGGTATCGAATCACTTCTACTCCTTTTTCACGAGCAGAAACTAATTCTTCGTGACTATCTGGAAAAGCATTCCCAGCAATCACAATTTGCCCTTCCTTAATATTGTCAGCGCTGAATGGTAATAATGTAATTCCAGCCTCTTCCAAACCTTTTTGAGTGAAGAAATATTGTTCCAAGTCTGATCCTTGAACTTTATAGCCTTCTCCATGTAATACTAAGGCTAATGCACTCATTCCTGATCCTTTTATTCCTGTAAAGTGATAAATCTTACTTTTATCCATTTTTTCTCCTCGCTTTTCTACTACTGTTTTTTTGGATGAACATATGGTAACTGACGGTCTTGTTGCTCTTGTTCCATAATCATCGATAACGATTTTTTCATCGCACGTCTTTGCTTTCCAGTCAATGGTTTTTCTGGTGCTTTTCGTCTTTCAACTTTTGTCTCCGGCAATCCTTCTAACAAGGACTCTTGCACGGCTTCAACTTCTGAATCTTGTTTGCGTTTGAAGGCTGGTATATAACCTTTCGTTGTAAAAACCTGACTTTGTACCGGTACTTCATGCAAGGTCCCGTTATACTCTTTCAGGCGTTTTTCAATAGTGTCTTCTTGCTCATCAACCGACACCAACAAAGCCTCTTCCTTCGCAAATAAAATCAAGTCTGTACTATTCGGCAATAACTCTTTTTCTAATTCACGATAAGAAACTTTTTGCTCAACCTCTTTTTCCAAGCCTCTCGTGCTAGAAGGCACTGAACTTGGTTTAAACGGTTTTCGTTGATTCGTATTCAAATAAGAAGTCCAATCAACACGTGGTTTATACTTTTGATGCCCCTCGGTCGCCTTCTCCTTAAACGAACGAAATTGAGATGGCAATTGATGCTCCTCTTTGTCAATCGGTTGTAAGAGCGCTGCATCAGGTTGCTCATCAAAAGGTAAGGATTCGTGTGGAGTCTCATCTTTTCTTGTGGCATCAACTCGCGTCATTTCTTCAACGACTTGATCTTCAAAAGTTTGACCTTGCTTCAAGTAATTCGGAAAAGTAGCCTTTTCCCGTCTTGCTTGCAAAGAAGCGAATGAATCGTTTTTCTCGTTAAATGGTTCATTCATGACTCCGTATCCTCCTTTATTGTAAGTTTAATGTTTTAAATGGCGTTCCTACTGGAGTCGCATCATCTAATACTAAGATTCCTTTTTTCGCTGGTGCGTTTTCTAAACCTAATTCACGTGCTGAACAAAGCATTCCGTGACTAGCCACTCCGCGTAATTCTCCAGCCCAAATGATAGCGCCACTTGGCATTACTGTACCAGGTTTAGCAACAACCACTTTTTGTCCTGCTTTCACGTTCGGTGCTCCGCAGACGATTTGTAACACTTCAGAGTCGCTTACTCGTGTCATTGTCACATGTAAGTGGTCAGAATCTTCATGATCTACGCAACTTTCAACGTATCCAACTACAAGTGCATCTTCCGGTGTTAAATCTAAAGTTGAAACATCAAATCCAACTTTTTCAATCAATCCTTTTACAACTTCTTGTTGCTTGGGAGTTAGGATTTGTTGTCCATCTTCTTCAAATGAAATCACTTCAGAAATCTTTTCTATATTATAGCCTAGAACTTCTTTCGACTCACGAACAAAGACTTGAGTCACATTTCCTTTTTTCTCATAGTCGACATCGTAGCGGTTTGCAGTTCCATTTGTTAATAATAACGTATCGCCGATACCCTTTTTGTTATAAAAACTTAACCACATATATTGTACCTCTTTACTCTTAATTTGTTCTTCCGTCTAAAATAGTGTTCACTGTGCTACGGTCTAACGCACGAATTGTTTGGATGACCATTTCACGTGCTGCTTCGTAGTCTTTAATAGAGAACATTGTTTGATGTGTATGAATATAACGAGCACATACCCCAATCACTGCACTAGGAACCCCTTGATTCATTAAGTGTGCTTTACCAGCATCTGTTCCACCTTGAGAAACAAAGTATTGGAACGGAATGTTATGAGTTAACGCAGTGTCTTCTAGGAATTCTTTCATACGAGGAAGAGTCACCATACCTGGGTCTAAAATACGTAATAAGAATCCTTGGTCTAGGTGTCCAAACGTTTCTTTTGAACCATTAATATCGTCTGCTGCCGAGCAGTCTACCGCAAAGAATAAATCTGGATTGAATTTCGTCACACTTGGACCAGTTCCACGTAATCCAACTTCTTCTTGCACGTTTGCTCCCGCAATTAATGTATTTGGTAGAGTTTCGTCTTTAACAGCTTTCAATGCTTCAAGAACCACTGTACATCCATAACGGTTATCCCATGATTTAGAAATCATGCGTTTCTTATTGGCCGTCCAAATCGTTTCTACATCTGGAACGATTGTATCACCAGGACGGCACCCATATTCAAGCGCTTCTTCCCGTGAAGTAAATCCAGCATCAAATAAAATATCTGTTACTTTCACTGCTGATTGTTGACCACCAGCTGCACGTAATAAGTGTGGTGGGATTGAAGATGAAATAATTGGATAGTCTCCATTACAAGTTAATAATGTAAAACGTTGTGCTGAAACCACATATGGGTTCCATCCACCTAAAGGACTTACTTTGAACATTCCGTTTGGAGTGATATTTGTTACCATGAAACCAACTTCGTCCATGTGAGCCGCAATCATAATGCGTGGTGCATCTTCTTCTTTGCTATCACGAACCCCAAAAATACCGCCAAGACCATCTTGTTCAATGCGGTCCACTAAAGGTGTTAATTCGTTTCTCATGAATTCACGAATACGGCCTTCGTGTCCACTTGTCCCTTTCATTTCTGTTAACGTTTTGATTAATTGTTCTGTATGAGCTTCCATTGTATCCTCTTCTTTCCTACTTCTATAAAACATCTTATAAACGCGCCAAAAGCTGGAGGTCCTCCAGCTTTCTTTAATTATCGAATTTTGTATAAATCAATAACGGCTCCTGTTTTTGCATCTGCATAAAATTCGTATTGGACTAGTTCATTATCTTCTTTACGAGTAACCCCGCCATAATAAACTTCCCCATAAAACTCAGGGCTATCCACGAATACAGGTTCCATCTCAATCCAAGAGCCTTCGATAGTACCTACTACTTGAAATAATTTACGTACATTTTGAACAATAACATCTCCATTGACATTTCTGCGTTCAAACCATTTTGAAGTGACCCATGCTCCAATAACAGCACCCGCTGCTAGTAGAAAACTTGCACCTTTGAAAATATTTTTTGATTCCATATGAATCAGGCTCCTTTTTTTGTTATTCAGGTTGTTTAAAAGCTTTTCTATCCTGTGGGAAAATCACTTCCACACGATAAATTGGATGACCTTTTGCTGAGAATTTCTCTTCGTATTCTGTCATCACATTTCCTGGAAAATCCACTTGATGTAAATCTAGCCAAACTTGTTTTAACACGAGTCCAAATTGTGAGAATGAAGCAAGGCTGTATTCAAACAATCCACGGTTATCAGTTTTGAAGTGTAATTCTCCAAATGGTGGTAATACTTTTTCGTATCCAACTAAGAAACTTTCATGAGTCAAGCGACGTTTTGCATGACGTTTCTTTGGCCATGGATCTGAGAAGTTTAAGTAAATTTGGTCTACTTCACCATCTTCGAAGTAGTCTGTTACTTGTCCACCATTTACATGTAATAATTGTAAGTTTGGAACATCTGCTGCAAGAGCTTTTTCAAGTGCGACTACAAGGACGCTTTCTTGAATTTCAATTCCAATATAGTTAATGTTTGGGTTTTGACGAGCCATGCCGCTCACGAATTGACCTTTCCCAGAACCAATCTCGATATGGATTGGATTGTTATTGCCAAAACGTTCATGCCATCTTCCCTTCCATTGCGCTGGATCTTGGATGACCATTTCTGGGTGAGCCGCTAATGCATCTTTTGCCCAAGGTTTATTTCTTAATCTCAAAGTCTAACTCCTGTCTATTCTTCTGTTGGCTTTCCGATACGATTATTGTAAATCGACTTCACCAAAAGAATTTTCTCATTCATTTCAAGGTAACGTCCCTCGAAGTGCGTTTTCTTAATGTAATTCAAGCAATTCATGAGAGCATACCATTCAATTCGTTGATAAATATTTGTAGACAGTTGTAAGCCATACATATCTAACCATTCACCCCATTGATGAACAGGAATGTATTGCGTCAAAATCATCGTCAAATCCGAAACCGGATCGGCAAGGCGAACCATTTCCCAATCGACAAGGTAGAGCTTTTCGTCTTCAGCTAACATAAAGTTACGACGGTCTAAGTCTCCGTGACAAACTGTTTTCCCAACTTCGCTCACAAGCGGAATCGTTTCAATTAAGTAATTTAATACTTCGTTTAAGAAACGATGGGTTTGTAATCCTGACTGTAAATTATTTAAATATTCATCGATGAATTTTTGAGTGCTATACTCTTCACCTTGAATTTGTTGCAACATTTGTAAAAGATTTGGGGATTGATGAATTTGTTTTAACAGCTCAATGACTTCGACGGACCCCATTTCTTCCTTAGTGAGGGATCTTCCAGACAACCATTCTTGAGCTGTAATGACATCACCATTACCCGCACGTTTGGTCCATATTAACTTAGGAGTGATACCTTCACCCGATAGCACCGCTAAAAACGGTGAAGCATTTCTCTTTAGAAATACACGTTCATGGTCTTTTACACCCATGTACGCTTGACCGGTGTCCCCACCAATTGGATGGAGATCCCATCCTGTGTCCATGTTATATTCCATCTATTCCATCCCTAACGACAAATTCTGTTTCCTTTAATAAATCTATTCTTTTATTTTATGGTTTTATAACATTTGAGTCAAGTTTGTGCGCTACTTAGTAGCCTACAAACTTAAATTTTTCTTCTCTTCTTAAGGAATCGATAACGCAAATAAAATTGTGTAAAGAATACACCGAAAATCGGATAGAAAATAATCCCTACTAATCCAATCATTTCACGCATACCTATCACTGAAGAAATGCCCAGTACAACACCGGATGCGACCATCGTCATCATGAGGACTGATAAATTATCCTTAAGACGAGTGTTGCTATCCACGAGAGAAGCAAAATGACTATTTTGTGTGTTGGCACTTTGGATAACCCCAACAAGTTGGAATCCTAATAGCATTACAAGTAACGCATTGACAATAAAGTTCCAATAATACTCTTGAGAAAACAATGCAACTACAAAGCTGACAACTGCGAGTTGTAATAATAAACTCATATATTGACTAGTCCGAACGACCGTACGACTCACTAAATAGCGATGCCCACTTGGATTTGTTCCAACAAGTACCTTCAATACGCCATCTAAATATGAACGGCGATGCGCTTGAGGTTTATGCACCATTGGCACATCTACAAACAATGCATATAGGCGATAAATTCGTTGTTGTCTTTCTAATTCCGATTCAATCATTGAATCGAATCGATAAACAAAGGCTGCTTTTCCATAATAGTACTCGATAAAAAGACTCAGAAGAATTGGGATCACTAATAAAGCAAATGACCAAGCTTCAGAAATCCATAAAAACATTCCGAAGAAGTTCGCTACTGCAATCACGTAAATCCCAAGTTTTTCCATCCATTCAAAATGAAGCACTCCACGAAAATCGTATTTCGTACAACGGAATAATAAATCTTTAAAGAGAACTTGTAAGAGGAATAGCTTTGCGAACATACTCATATTCGTTCCAAAGGCTTGTGCCACGATTGGAAAGACAATTCCTGTTGAAGCCAGCATTACAAGTAGCGGAAGCGCCCAACTACGACGAATCGCTTTTTGTAAGTAGGCCTTAAAGTCTTGCCCCACTACCGATAAAAAGATTCCATCGGCTGGTTCGAGCAACGTTGCTACTCCGCCAAAAAAAGGTACCGTCGCAAGTAACACCGCAATTAATCCTAACAAAGGCCATTCCAATACACGAATCGTTTGAATCCAACTCGAGTATTGCACCATGATAAACCCAAATAAGAAAAATAAGACAATCAAGAAATGGTCATTGAGCATATAGCGAATATACTTCATGCTTTTCTTTTGATATTTTCTTACGCGGGCCTCAAAAATTGTTGCACTATTCATGGGCATCGTCCCCTGTCGTTAATGCAAAGTAAATTTCCTCTAGGGAAGTTTCTTCAATATTCGAAGTTGCGCGTAATCCTTCGATATCGCCTTGCGCAATTACTTTCCCCTCGTGTAATACGATGAAACGATCACAATACTTCTCAGCCGTATCTAATACGTGAGTCGACATTAAAATCGCTGCACCTTTATCTTTTTTCTCTTTTAAAACTTGAAGCAAAGTACGAATCCCTAGTGGATCAAGTCCTAAAAATGGTTCATCGACCACATAGACAGGCACATCTAGCATTAATGCGCAGACGATGAGTACTTTTTGCTTCATCCCTTTTGAAAAATACGCTGGGAACCAATCCAATTGTTTCGTTAAGCGGAAAGCTTCCACGAGTTCCATTGCATGAGCCATTGTCTCTTCGTTCATTTGATTATAAGAGCGAGCCACAAATTCAATATGTTCTCTAAAAGTTAACTCTTCATAAAGAACTGGGCTTTCTGGAATGACCGCAATCGATTGACGGTAACCACGTTGGTTTTCGAGAATACTTAGTTTCTCTACTTCCACTCTTCCGCTAAAAGGGGTAAGTTGCCCAATGATCGTTTTAATTGTCGTACTCTTTCCGGCACCATTCAGCCCGATTAGGCCGCAAATCTCGCCTGGATTTACATCAAAAGTGATGTCCGTAATGACAGGAACTTTTGTATATCCTGCAGTTACATTGTTTAATTGTAGTGACATATAGATTCTCCTATCTAACTATTCTCCTCATTATACCATAAAGCAAAAAAAGTGTGAAAGAACGCAGGATTAGGCGCCCTTTCACACTCCTATTCATTCATATTATTTTGCAAGATTTCTCTTTATTCGTTCTTCATCAATTCGTCCTAATACTTTATCTGAAAATTCAACTAAATTTTCATCCACAAATACTGACCGGCCTCTTCCCGCCCCTAAACGCGAAAAGAACTTAGTCATTGGAATCGCTAAGTATAAGTACATAACAATTTGAGGAATGAAAAATGTCAAAGTCAAAATAATCACTGATGTTAAATAGGAGCGAATATGAAATTTTCTAAATAGAATGAGCATCTCATCTTTTCTTGCATAATCGGCTTCAGTTAATGATTGTTTCAATACAAAATAGTTTTCGATATCGAACAATACAGAAATGATTGCAATCAAAATCCCGTATGCTAGCACAGAAATCACTCGATTCTCAAAACTAAATAAGAATTTTGTAAATAACGTGATAAGACAGATTCCCAAATGTGCTAATAAATCAATAGACAATATCGAGAAAGAAATTCGTTTTGAACGACCGAAGAACTGCGAACGTTCAAACCAAAAATTTGCAATCACGACAAAACTTTGCGCAAATAAAAAGATTTCCTTTGCGAACTGCCACATACCCTCCATCGATGTTGGTGTATTGATTTCTAATACTAAAACGGTTATCGCAATGGCAATAATCGCATCGCTTAATGCATCTAATTTTCCCTTCATAAAGACTCCTCGCTTTCATTCTGAAATTTTAGGATATGTTTGTCTAAAAAGCAACGACAACAACTGCTACGAGTCTTTCATTTTACAGCATTTTTTGATACCATAGAGGTACGAACTCAAGGAGGAAACACCATGACAGATTGCATTTTTGATAAAATTATTAATAAAGAAATTCCAGCACATATCGTGTATGAAGATGACGTAGTACTTGCGTTCCTTGACATTTCGCAAGTAACACCAGGGCACACACTGGTCGTTCCTAAAAAACACGTTGCCAATATCTTCGAATATGACGAAGACTTAGCAAGCGCAGTGTTTGCACGTATTCCTAAAATCGCACGTGCCGTTCAAGCGTCAAACCCAGATATTAAAGGATTAAATATTTTAAGTAATAACGGAGAGTTGGCCTACCAAAGTGTCTTCCACTCTCATATCCACTTAATCCCACGCTATACAAAAGAAGATGGCTTTGGATTAAAATGGGAACCAACAAATCCAAGTTCAGAAGTATTAGCAGAAATCGCGCAATCAATTCGCGAACAAATGGAGGCATAATCAATGAGTAAATTTCTAAAAGGTTTTATTTTCGGTAGTGTTATCGGAGGCACCGTTGCCCTACTTAACAACCCAAGAAGCGGTAAAGAAAATCGTGAAATCTTAGCAAAACAAATTCAAGAAGTGACACAGGATGTTACCGTGATTAATACTGGTAAAACCACTCTTGAAAGAGGCATTAAAGAAATCCAAGAAGTGATTGTTCCACAAACAATGGAAGTTGTGAATTCTATTCAAGAAGAAGTCGCAAAATTCCAATTGGAAAATAAACCCCGCTTCAGACGTATTCAAGATAAAATTCAAACATTGCAAACACATCTTAAAGAAATGAAATAGAGGTTTTGCTCTATGATTAAATTATTTGCATCGGATATGGATGGTACTCTACTCACAAACCATGTAGAGGTACATAAAAACAACATTCAAGCGATTCGAAAACTCCAAAAACAGGGGAAACACTTTATCGTTTGTACTGGACGCGATTATCTTCAAGCCAATTTCGCACTCGAACAAGCAGAATTACACCTTCCTGTCATTGCGATGAACGGAGCTCAGATTTTTGATAAAAATCATGACATTATCTGGGAAGTCACCATTCCTCACGAAACAGTCTACACCTTACTGGACTACTTCGATTCGATTGATTTGGACTGGCAGCTCGTGACTTCTGAAGGGAACTTTAGAAAGAACTATGCTCTCTTTATCAACAAAGTCATCGAACGTAAAAAAGCTGAAAGAAATAATCTATCGCCTGAACAATTGAAAGAAGAAATTAGACAGCTCAAAATCCTTCTAGAAGCAACTGATGTGACGACTGCTGAAGAAGTGCTATCGATTCCAGATATTAAGGTGTTCAAGATTATCGTCTCTCATGACGACGGGCCTACTTATTTCAAACCCGTTCGTGAGCATATCGATCAAGCGCATCCGAACCTTGTGGTCACTTCCGCATTTTATACGGATTTGGAAATCAACCATAAGGATGCTCAAAAAGGCATTGCGGTTGCTCACTATGCCGAAACACTTGGCCTATCGATGAAGGAAGTATTTGGAATTGGTGATAACTTCAACGATGTTTCGATGATTCGTGACGCTGGAATTGGCGTTGCGATGGGAAATGCTCCAGACGAAGTTAAAGCCGTTGCTGATTTTGTGACAGATACAAATGTTAACGGCGGTGTGGCAAAAGCGATTTGGCGTGTCCTCGAACAAGAAAAATAAGCATCACTCTCTTCTCTTTCATGAGAGAAGGGAGTTTTTTATTCTCAGAAAATCATGTCAGAAAATGTAACATGAGATGAGACTAGAATTTTGCATTTTCAGAAAATCTTCCATATAATGGAAAAACCTTATACGTAAGGTAGATTTGGAGGAATATGTATGAACATAAAAAAATTGAGCTTGGGAGCTGTTCTAGTCACTCTATTGATGACTCTTCTATCCCTCGTTTCTCCGACAAGTTCTGTTAAAGCAGAAACTAAAAAATATGTAATCGCAACAGATATTACATTTGCTCCATTTGAATACCAAGATACAAATGGTGAATACGTCGGAATTGATATTGAATTAATGAAGAGTATCGCAGAGGCTGAAGGCTTCGAAGTAGAATTCAAACCACTCGGCTTCAATGCTGCCGTTCAAGCATTAGAATCTGGTCAAGTAGACGCTGTGATGGCCGGAATGGGAATTACGGATGAACGTAAACAAAAATTCGACTTCACAAATAGCTACTATGACAGTGGAATTGGGATGGGAGTTCCTAAAAACTCTGAAATCACATCTCTTTCTGATTTAAAAGGTAAAAAAGTTGCCGTTAAATTAGGAACACAAGGTGCCACTTACGCTGAATCTATCAAGAGTAAATATGGTTTTACAATCACTACTTTTGAAGATTCATCAAGTATGTACCAAGATGTAATAGTAGGAAACAGTGATGCGTTATTCGAAGACTATCCAGTACTTGCCTACTCAATCACATCGAACAACTTGCCTTTAAAAATGACAGACCATAACGAAAACAAAACAGAATATGGTGTTGCTGTTAATAAAGGTGAAAACGCAGAATTAATCACTGCTTTCAACAACGGTTTGAAAAAACTAAAAGAAAGTGGTAAATATGATGAAATCATCAACAAATACACAACAAACGCTAGCGAAAACACAGAAGCAACAAGCATTCTAGGGTTAATCAAAACAAACTGGAAAACTCTTGCAACTGGTTTATGGAACACAATCGTATTAACAGTTGTAGCTTTAATCTTCGCAAGTTTAATCGGTATTATCTTCGGTTTAATGAAAACTAGCCAAAACAATATCGTACAAGCAATCGCAGGATTTTACATTGATATTATCCGTGGTGTTCCACTAATCGTATTAACGTTCTTCATTTACTTTGGAATTCCACAAGCATTTAACATTACAATGCAACCGTTCGTAGCGGGTGTCATTACCCTTAGCTTGAACGCATCGGCTTACATCGCTGAAATTATCCGTGGGGGTATTCAAGCGGTTGATAAAGGACAATACGAAGCCTGCATGAGTTTAGGTCTTCCATATTCTAAGAGCATGCAAAAAGTTATCTTACCGCAAGCGATTCGAATTATGGTTCCTTCATTCATCAACCAATTCGTGATCACATTGAAAGATACATCTATCCTTTCAATTATCGGTATTGCCGAGTTAACGCAAACCGGTAAAGTCATCATCGCTCGTAACTTACAATCAAGTCAAATGTGGTTAATCGTCGGTGTGATGTACTTAATCGTGATCGTTCTATTAACGAAACTTTCAGCTCACTTAGAAAGGAATTTAAAATAATGGCTATTATCGAAGTTCAAAAAATTCAAAAGAAATATGGCGACTTAGAAGTATTAAAATCCATCGACCTTTCTATTGAGGAAGGCGAAGTAGTTTGTATTATCGGGCCTTCAGGTTCTGGTAAATCTACTTTCTTACGTTGCTTAAACCGTCTTGAAAAAATCAACAGTGGTCATATCATCATTGACGGCTATGATTTAACAGACAAGAAAACAAACTTAAATAAGGTTCGTGAGGAAATCGGAATGGTGTTCCAACACTTCAACCTCTTCCCTCACCTAAGCGTTCTAGAAAATATCATTCTTGCACCGGTAGAATTAGGTCGTGAGACAAAAGAAGCTGCAACTGAACATGCGATGGAACTCCTTGGCATGGTTGGTCTTGCAGATAAAGCGGATGTCTCTCCTAAATCTCTTTCAGGTGGTCAAAAGCAACGTGTGGCTATTGCCCGCGCGCTTGCAATGAAACCAAAAATGTTATTATTCGATGAACCAACTTCAGCGTTAGACCCTGAGATGGTTGGGGATGTATTAGAAGTAATGCAAAACCTAGCTAAAGAAGGAATGACGATGGTTGTGGTAACACACGAGATGGGATTTGCGCGTGAGGTTAGCGATCGCGTTATTTTCATGGATGGTGGTTATATCATCGAAGAAGGAACTCCTGAAGAAGTGTTTGGTAACCCACAAAACGAACGTACTCAAAACTTCTTAAACAAAGTCTTACATTAAAATCAACACTGCTCCTGGTACCAGTTGGTGCCGGGAGTTTTTTGTGCGATAAATATGTGCTAGAAGAAATAATACTTAATTGGCGCTCTTCAAAAGGAAAAAGATAGACTTGCGTCTTTTTGTTTTTTATTGAAAGAGTCATAGTGGGGCAACGGTGCAAGCCGAAGTCTTGCACCTTTGAAGCTTCAAAGCTGGAGTAAGGAATCAATTCCTAACTCCAGCTAATTCACATTCAATGCTATTCCCCACTATTCTTTCAATAAACAAAAAGACTCGTCTATCTGATATGTACCCCCTTTACTGGACAAACCAGTAAAGGGGGTATTTATTATGCGTT
>CAUQUY010000019.1:0-21145 GCA_963521405.1 uncultured Streptococcus sp. | reverse complement strand
GCGTTTGCTGATAAGCAACACGAAGGTTTTCAATTTGAATCATAAGTTTCCTCCGATAGTCGTATCTTTTTCAATCTCTTCTGGTGTATGAACACGAACCACTCGTGCCGGCAACCCAACTGCCGTCGTATGAGCAGGGATGTCCTCTAACACAACTGCCGCTGCCCCAATCTTGGCATATTCTCCAACCGTTACAGGGCCAATGACTTGCGAATGCGCCGATAAAAGCACCCCATTTTCGATGGTTGGATGACGCTTGCCTGTATCTTTCCCAGTTCCGCCTAAGGTCACCGCATGGAACATTTTGACATCGTCACCGATAATCGTTGTCTCTCCAATGACTATTCCCATTCCATGGTCGATAAAGAATCGTCTTCCAATCGTTGCGCCTGGATGAATCTCGATGCCCGTTAGGAACCTGCTAAATCCAGCGACCATCCGTGCAAGAAGTCTCATTTTCGCCTTTGTATGCAACCAATGCGCCACCCGGTGTAAGACCATTGCGTGATATCCTGGGTACGTCAAGACGATTTCCAAGCTGCTTCTTGCTGCTGGATCATTTCTCTTATAAGTATCCATATCTTCTCTAAAACGTCCCATTCCTTCACTTCCTTTACATTTGTCTATTCTATTCATTATAACACAGTTTAAAGCACACAAAAAGCTGAAAAGCCGGGCTGCGGGGCCTAGCTTTTCAGCTTTCTAGCAAAACTATTTTAAGTCTAAAGTAACTTCTACAGTTTGTAATGGTACATCGTAGAATGGATCTTCACGACGTCCTAAGAAGTCTTTTGCTTGTTGTGGGAAGAGTGCGTACATTAATACATCTTCATCAGATTTAGCGTACTCTTTAATCTCTTCACGAATTTCTGGTAATTGATCTTCGATTAAGTCAGCTGGACGAACTGTCACAACTTCTGCATCTCCGATAATTTTTGCTTTTACTTCAGGATTAATTTCTGCTGGAGCTTGTCCATATAATCCTAAAACGTAGTCTTTGATTTCTTTTGGAACGAGTTTGAAACGTTCACCTGAAATCACGTTCATTACCGCTTGTGTACCAACCATTTGTGATAATGGCGTTACAAGTGGTGGGTACCCTAAGTCCGCACGTACTTTTGGCACTTCAGCTAATACTTCGTCGTATTTGTCAGCTAAGCCTTGTTCTGTTAATTGACTTAATAGGTTTGATAACATTCCACCAGGTACTTGGTAAATTAATGTTTTTGGTTCTGTATCTTTTACTTTAGGGTTTAAGATGCCTTCTGCACGGAATTTATCACGAATGCCGTTGAAGTAAGCTGTTGCTTCTTCCACTTTCTTCATGTCAACGCCTGTTTCGAAGCCTAAATCTTTAAGTGCTAAAGCCATTGATTCAGTTGCAGGTTGACTTGTACCACCAGAGAATGATGATAAGCAAGTGTCGATGATGTCTGCGCCTGCTTCAGCTACTTTTAAGTAAGTCATTTCAGAAATACCACTTGTAGCGTGAGTGTGAACTTCTAAAGGAAGATCAGTTTTTTCTTTAATACGGCTTACTAATTCGTAACCTGTTTGAGGTGTTAATACCCCAGCCATGTCTTTAATACAGATTGAATCTGCACCGAATTCTGCCATGCGTCCTACTAAATCAACATAGTAGTCTACAGTGTGAACTGGACTAGTTGTGTAAGAGATTGCTGTTTGGCAGTGTCCGCCTGCTAATTTTGTTGCTTCGATGGATGTCTTCATGTTACGAACATCGTTTAAAGCATCGAATACACGAATAATGTCGATTCCGTTTTGTACAGATTTTTCTACGAATAAACGTACCACATCATCAGCATAGTTACGGTATCCTAATAGGTTTTGTCCACGTAATAACATTTGCAACTTTGTATCTTTCACTGCTGCGCGAATTTGACGTAGACGTTCCCATGGGTCTTCATTCAAGAAACGAATACAAGAGTCAAAAGTTGCTCCTCCCCATACTTCTAATGCATGGAAGCCAGCTTGGTCTAATGTTTCCAAGATTGGTAACATATCTTCAGTTGACATACGAGTCGCGATTTGACTTTGTTGTCCGTCACGCAAAACCGTTTCAGTTAAACGGATAATTTTGCTCATAATATCTTCCTTTCTTAAGGTCTTTCGATGGATGTGTATGCTGCAACGATGCGAGCAATATGCTCTTGCATCTCTGGGACCGTGTGCTTTCTAGAACGGGCGCACACTTTTGCGTCCTCATTGCAGATAAAACAACGTCTTGGAGTCATTCCAAGGGCTGTTCTGGAAATTGGCGTAGGAGTGTCTCCTGCCATTTCAACAACATCGATATCGAGTAATCTCCCGAGTGGGTGTCCTTCTTCAAACTCCGTACAAGCGCGCTTGACACGAAGTGCGTCTGCGCGAAGGACTCGGTAAAACTCCATCCCTGTCTGAGGCGAGAAGTCTTCTTGGTGAAGTTTCTCAAAAGACTGTAAAGCCTCATCTAATTCAGAAATCACAGAGGCGAAGACGGTTGTAATCGCCTCTGAATTTTTTACAGGACCTGGAATATTGAGTGTGATAGACACGAGCACACACGGGTTGAATTGTTCTAGTAATTGTTGTTGGGTATGAGCACGTCTTTCTCTGGCATCAAGCATTTGCATGATATCCACAGGTGCTCCGTCAAACAAGGAATTAAACATTGCGAACAACGTCGATGATGCTTCCATCACGGTATTCGATAACCGCAACCACTTTATCACCATATTGAATTGGCTCTGGGTTTCCAACGATGCTGTATGCTTTTTCTTGTAATTCTTTAATTGTGTATTGAGGTACATCTAACCCTTTGAAGTGTTCAATTAAGTCTTGACGGTTAGGGTTGATGGCAATACCGATTTCAGTAACAACCACGTCCACACTTGTACCAGGAGTAATCACAGTATTTACTGATTCTACGAATGTAGGGATGCGTCCACGTACTAATGGGCTGATAACCATAGACATTTTTGAAGCAAAGGCTGTATCACAGTGACCACCTGAAGCTCCACGGATAACACCGTCTGACCCTGTCATTACGTTTACGTTGAAGTCTGTATCTACTTCTAAAGCAGAAAGGATTGCAACGTCTAAACGGTTGATTACTGAACCTTTAGATAATGGGTTTGCGTACATGCTTGCGTCGATTTCATAGTGGTTTGCGTTGTTTGCAAGTGAAATTGCTGATGGGTGGTCGAAGTCTTGAACGTCGATGACTTTCTCAACTAAACCTTCTTCTAACAATTCGCACATTGAGTTTGTAATACCACCAAGTACAAAGCTTGCTTTGATGCCGTCTTTAATCATTGCTTCACGGATGAAACGAGTTGCAGCAAGAGAAGCTCCACCTGTACCAGTTTGGAATGAGAATCCTTCTTTGTAATATGGAGAACCAGTGATTACTTTAGCAGCGTATTCTGCGATTAATAATTCTTTAGGGTTTTTAGTGAAACGAGTTGCCCCTTTAGCAATCCCTTTAGGATCCCCGATTTCATCAACTACAACCACGTAGTCCACGTCTGTTTGTGGAATGCTGATTGGAGTGTTTGGATATGGTACAAGGCTATCAGTAATGGCAACTACTTGGTCAGCGTATTTAGCGTCGATCATTGCGTATCCTAAAGAACCGCAAGTTGCTTTCCCTTTTGTACCGTTGATGTTACCGTACTCGTCAGAACTTGGAGCTCCGATGAAGGCAACGTCGATGTGAATGTCTCCTGCAGTGATTGCACGAGCACGTCCACCGTGTGAACGAATCACAACTGGGTTTTCCATGATACCGCTAGAGATGGCTGCCCCTAATTTATCACGTAAACCTGATGAAGTAATGTTTGTTACAACACCGTTTTTGATGTGTTCAATTAATGGTTCGTGTACGTTTGCGATTGAAGAAGGCGCGATTGATAGGTTTTTAATTCCCATTTTTGCAATTTCTTCCATAACCATGTTGATTACATAGTCCCCTTCACGGAAGTGGTGGTGGAATGAGATTGTCATGCCATCTTTCAAACCAGTTTTTTCAATAGCTTCACGAATGCTACCTAATAATTTTTCTTGACGAGGTTCAACAGGTTTAATTTTACGGCTAGCTGCTTCATAAGGTTTAATGCGAGCTAACTCACCTTCGTATACCCCATATTGATCTGCATATTCTTGTGGAATGTCACGTCCAGCTTTATTTAATACCATCTTAAATTTCCTCCTCGCTAATCAATCCAGCCGCTTTCGCCAATGCGATTACGCGCTCAGCACGTTCCACGATTGGTTTATCGACCATTTTACCGTTAACTGAGATAACACCTGAACCTTTAGCTTCAGCTTCACGAATTCCCCAAATAACTTCTTTAGCGTTTTGAATTTCTTTTTCTGTTGGTGCATATACTGCATTAGCCACAGGAATTTGACGAGGGTTAATAACAGATTTTCCATCGAAACCTAATTGTTTGATGCGTTCTACTTCTTCACGGAATCCATCCATGTTGTCTACGTTAGAGTAAACAGTATCGATTGCAGCGATTCCTGCAGCACGAGCAGCGTGTAAGATCATGCTACGAGCGAAGAATAACTCTTGTCCATCAGGGTAACGACGAGTTTTCATGTTTGTTACGTAGTCTTCAGCACCTAAAGCGATACCGATTAAACGGTCACTTGCTTTAGCGATTTCGCGAGCGTTTAACACACCTTCAGCAGATTCAATCGCAGCCATCATTTTAGTGCGACCTACTGGGATGTTGTTTTCACGTTCAACGCGAGTGATGATTTCATCCACGTCTACGATATCTTGAGCTGTTTCAGTTTTTGGTAAACGAACAACGTTTACGCCAGCAAGTACAACTGCTTCAATATCTAAAGCACCTGTTGTATCTAAACCGTTGATACGTACAACTGTTTCTACATTGCTGTAGTCAAAAGTTTTTAATGCGAAGTGTACTAATACACGAGCTGAGTCTTTTTCTTTTAAAGATACAGCATCTTCTAAGTCAAACATAATTGAGTCTGCGCCGTAAAGTGGAGCATCACGCAACATTGCTGCGTTTGAACCAGGTACGAACATCATTGTTCTTCTTAAGCGTTCCATGAGTCAATCTCCTTCCAGTCGTAGTTTTCAACTTCTGCTGCACGGTGAACAACTGTCACTGTACGAGCTTGAATTGTGCAATCTAAAGCACCTTTATCAACTGCGATGACTTCTGCTGAAGTAACGCCTAATTGTTTTAAAGTTTCTTCGATAACACGACGGATTTGATTTCCGAATTGTTTTTCGACACTACTTTCTAATTGAATGTCGATTCGACCAGCGGTACTTGGATTTAAAGTGATCATGATGTCACTTGATTCCAAAGTGCCGACTACTGCACTTTTTTTAATTTCCATTATAGTTTCCACCTTTTCTTTTGGATTTTATCCAATGAAATGTTTTTCTTCTAAATAATGATACGTAGTTGCTGGAACGAGCTGTTTTAACTCGTCTACGTTTTTATCTTGAATGGCAGCGCGCACCCGCGTCGCACTCACCACTTCGTCCCCGGCAGAAAGTCTGTCTATAATCACTAGCTCTAAGTCCTTGCCAAAAGCAGCTCTTAGCGCGTCGTTATAAACAGCGGTTACTGGAGAGAGTGGTTCTTGACCAACATAACGTTTAGTCAATTGTAACGTTGGAACAATGTTTTCTAAGAAGAGTGTTGCATCCAATGTTGCTTGAACTTTTGCCACTTCCAAATCAGCCTTCTCTTTCAAGAAGTATGATGGGAAAGTCGCACTTGAGACCATGTAGTCTCTGGTTAGAAGCACCGTTACGTTTGGCAGATGACTCACGCCTCGTTTCACCATTTCCATACGGTCATTCGTATTAAAGAACGAACGGTCCTCGGAAACAACGAACACGTAGAGGTGACTCGACTGACCAGCAGCCGTTTCTACCAAGTACTGATGTCCCAGTGTAAAAGGATTTGCATTCATGACAATGGCACTATTGCTACTTCCTTCTACAAAATGTTCTTTTAGTAATTTTAAGTAATCACTAAAGGACGGGATGCCTTGTTCTAAAAAGGCAAGGTTTTCTGTTTCGGCAACTACGCGATACCCCAAAGATTTAAAGAAGACAATGTTCTTTGGTTTCGTGTAGACAAAACTATTTGTATAAGAACGTTCTCTTAATTCATCTAAGAGAGCCATCACGAGATGCGTTAACAGATTTTCTGATTGATACTTTTTACAAACCACTAAACATTTTAAAATGTTGCGGTCTAAAGAACCGGTTGCTGCAGGTTCACCAGAAGTATGGTAAATCGCAATTGTATAATCAACCTGCTCTGTTTTGCCAAGGTTAGCTTGATCCATTAACCATTCCCAATCTTGGCGTGCTTTTTTATCGCGATCGAGCCATAACCGTTTGAGAATGAAATTTTCCATGGAACGGCCTCCTTATTTTGGCGGGAATGCTTTTAATAAAAGAGCAGAAACGGCATATAGAATTCCTAATACTAGGAAAACTCCACCCATCCCTAAAGCCATTAATTCGAAAGCTTGTGTTAAATGTTCTGCGTTGAAAGTCATCGTTTTCCTCCTTTTCCTTCTATATTATTACATGAAGAATGATAATAATAATCCACCAGCAATAACTGAAGCGATTTGTCCAGAAACATTAGCTCCAACAGCGTACATTAAGATGAAGTTTTGAGGATCTTCGTCTGTCGCCATTTTTTGGATAACACGACTTGACATTGGGAATGCAGAGATACCTGCAGCTCCGATCATTGGGTTGATCTTTTCTCTACGGAATAAGTTCAAGATTTTAGCAAATACCACACCACCGATTGAGTCCATGATGAAGGCTACTAAACCGAACAAGATGATCATTAATGTTTGAACATTTAAGAATAAATCAGCTTGCATTTTAACTGAGATTGTAATCCCTAATAGAATAGAAACAATGTTTACTAATTCATTTTGAGCCGCTTGAGCTAAGTTATCTAAAACGCCACATTCACGTAATAAGTTACCAAACATTAAGAATCCAACAAGTGGTAATGAAATTGGAGCAATGAAACCTGCCACAATTGTGATAATGATTGGGAACAAGATTTTAGTTAATTTAGATACGCCTGAAGCGTGGTATGTCATACGAATACGACGTTCTGCTTTTGTTGTAACCATCTTGATAGCGATTGGTTGGATAATCGGAACAAGAGCCATATATGAGTAGGCCGCAACCGTAATCGCTCCAAGTAATTGAGGGGCTAATTGGTTCGCAACGAAGATTGATGTAGGACCGTCAGCAGCACCGATGATACCGATTGAAGCTGCTTCACGAATGTCAAATCCGAATAATACAGCTACAACGACTACGAAGAAAATACCGAATTGAGCTGCCGCACCGAATAATAACATGAATGGGTTTTGTAATAATGGACCGAAGTCGATCATCGCACCGATACCGATGAAGATTAATAATGGGAATAATTCAGTTTCGATACCGATTTCGAATAAGATTTGTAGAACCCCGTGTTGTTGTTGTCCACCAACGACTTGGTCAAGAACCCCAGTTCCAGGGAAGTTTACTAAAATTGTACCTAATCCCATTGGTACTAATAATGTTGGTTCGTACTCTTTTTTAATCCCTAAGTACATTAATAGGGCACCGACAAGCATCATGAAGATTTGGCCGCCAGTAATAGACATTATATTTTGAACTAATGTTTCCACTGTTTCACTCCTTGAAAGTTATTAAAATTAGTTAATTGTAATTAAAGCGTCTCCTGGGTTTACCACTTGACCTTCTTTAACGTGAATTCCTGCTACAACCCCTGCTTTAGCTGCAACGATTTCGTTTTCCATTTTCATTGCTTCTAAAATCATTAATGGTTGGTTTTCAGTAACAGTGTCTCCTACGTTTACTAAAATACGTAAGATGTTCCCTGGCATTGGAGATGGCATTGCGTCTGCGCCGGCTGGTGTTGATGCTACAGGAGCTGCTGGAGCTGGAGCAGCTTCTACTGCTGGTGCTGCAGGTGCCGCTGGAGCTGCAACTGGTGCTACAGGAGCTGCTGGGGCAACTGCTCCGATTTCTTCCATTTCTACTTGGTACTCTTGACCGTCTACTTTAATTTTGAATTTACGTAACATATCGTAACATTCCTCCTAAAATATATTATGAATTGCGTTTTTGGTAGATTTCTTTAACAGCCCATTGACTGTCATTTGATTCACCTGCAGCAATCGCTGAGGCAATAACCGAGATAATCTTGGTTTCTGGGTTGCGTTTAAGGACGCGTTTGACCACAAATTGGCTTTCTGGATAATCTGAGGCCGCAATCGCCGCTGCAATGATTGAGACGTGCTTAGCTTCTTCTGCTTCTACCGGTACAAAAGCTTCTAATTTTTCCCATTCAGATTCTGTTTGTGCAGACTTCGTCGATGCGTGTTCCGTTGCTTCAGAGTTCTTCTTGCCAAATAATCGTTGGAGAATTCCCATTCCTTCACTCCCTTCCCAACATAATCTACATGCAATTATTATACAGAAAACAGCGTCATACCTAAACTAGAAACAGGGGTTTTTCCTGTTCTTTTGGTGTTTTATTATAAATAGGATATAAATATTATGCTCAATTTGTCACATCAAACTGTTCTTTTAATGTTTTTCGTTATGAAAACACTATCTTTTTTATTAAATATTGTTTAAGATATCGCTATAAGTAAACGAATTCATTCTACCTAATGAGTTCGTGGAGCTCCCTTTCAGGTTTTAGCGACTGAACGGTTCTCCAACTAAAAACAATTTTTTTAATAAAGAAAGGAAGATATGATGGTTATCACAATTTCAGCTTACGTAATGATGGCAATTTTCATGTACGTTATCATGAAGAAAAAAATGTCACCATTTACAGCTTTAGTATTAATTCCATTAGTTTTTGCAATTATTTTAGTTGCTACAGGTCAAGTCCAAGACGTTAACATCGGTACATTAATTCGCCAAGGGTTATTCGGAAATAACTCAAAAGATAAATTAACAGCGATGAAAGGGACTGCTGAAACAGGAATTATGCTTCTATTCGCAATCCTTTACTTCTCTACAATGTTAGACGCTGGATTATTCGATCCAATCACTAACAAAATGATTCGCTTCGCTAAAGGCGACCCAATGAAAGTATTGATGGCTACTGCTATCGTTGCTGCTGCCGTATCATTAAACGGTGACGGAACAACAACTACATTAATCTGCTGCTCAGCTTTCGTGCCAATTTACAAAAAATTAGACATGAAATTAATGAACTTAGGGGTTCTTATTATCTTACAAAACACTATCATGAACTTATTACCATGGGGCGGACCTACTGCTCGTGCGATGTCAGTTCTTGGTGTAGAAGCAGATATCCTAGCTTACTTAGCACCAGGTATGATTCTTTCAGTTCTTTACGTAATCTTCTTTGTTGCTCGCTCAATGGGTAAAAAAGAACGCGCTCGTTTAGGTATCCAAGAATTAACTGAAGAAGAATTAAACGAATTGACTACAATTTCTGATCCTGAAGTATTAGAAAAACGTCGTCCACAAAACTTCGTAATCAACGCTATCTTAACAATCGTATTAATCGGTTGGTTAGTTGCTGGTTCATTCATCAATTCAATCGAAGTGAAACCAGTTGTATTATTCTTAGTTGGTACAGGTTTAGCCTTAATGATTAACTACCCAGACTTAAAAGCTCAATCTAAACGTATTGGGGACAACGCTGGGGATGCTGTACAAGTAGTATTACTAGTATTCGGTGCCGGAGTATTCATGGGATTATTCCAAGGAACTGGAATGGCAACTGCTTTAACAGATAGCATCGTTCAAATCATCCCTAAACAATTAGCAGGATTCTGGTCATTAATCATTGCATTAATCTCGATCCCTGGTACATTCTTCTTAACAAACGACGGATTCTACTACGGAGTATTAATTCCATTCGCTGAAGTTGGACGTCAATACGGCTTCACAGATATGCAAATGGCATTAGCTTCATTAATGGGTCAAGCATTCCACTTATTAAGCCCATTAGTAGCGTTCATCTACTTACTATTACGTCTAACAGGATTAGACATGGGTGAATGGCAAAAAGAATCAGCTAAATACGCAGCTGTTATCTTCGTCATCTTCGTTGTAACAATCGTATTAATGGGTCATATGCCATTATACTTACCACAAAATTAAACAATTGAATTTGTGAAAAAGACTTGTTCAGGCCTAGCCTAACAAGTCTTTTTTTGTGCATTTTATCATCTTTTCGTTTATACTTACTCTAATATTTACAATAATTTCCAGGAGGCTACTATGTCAGCGATTATCCAAGCGGTAAAGAAAAATTTAGATATTACCCAAAATAAACCTCTTAAAATTTCGCTCTACGAAGCATTTCGTAAAACGATTATCTTAGGAGAAATCCCTGCAGGTACGCGTATTAACGAGAAAGAATTTTCGACTGAGTTAAACATCAGCCGTACCCCTATTCGCTACGCTCTTAATGAATTAACGAAAGAGCACCTAGTAGAGCACATTCCTAAGATTGGTGTCATCGTAAAAGGAATTTCCATTAAAGACGCCCATGAAATTTACGAAATTAGAAAATCACTCGACACATTGGCAACAATTAATGCGATGAAACTCATGACGAAAGAAGACTTCAAAGAGTTGAACGCCATCCTCGAAGAATGCGAACGTCTCAACAAAGAAGACAGAGTCGACGAAGTACTTGCAAACTTCACCACTTTCAATGATTTCATCTACGAAAAATGCCAAATGACACGACTTAGAGAAATCGTATTTGAGTTACGTACATACGTGATCTACTTCCGCGACCTATCGATTCGTTCATCAGAACGCCGTACAAAAGCGCTCGAGGAACACAGACTCATCTATCGTGGGATGCTCAATAATGACGTGGAACAAATTACGCTCATTACACACGAGCACTTAGATCGTTCCTTACAATTTATTTTGAAACAAATGGAGAAATTACACATTGATTAATCCTGAGTTTTTAGCACAAGTGGCTACAGACGCCCTTCTACAAGAAGTGAATCTCGCGCCAAAGCCAGGCCTCGTGGATCCCATTTCCACCGGCGCCCATAAGGACATGACAAAGCACACCTTCTATCAAAGCATCGAAGCGCTCCGTCCTTATTTACTGGCCTACGCCGAAGCAGGAAGCCGCCACAACGGCACTCCACTCGACTTATTCAACGAGCTTCGCGCCCTCGGAAAACAAGCCGAAGACGCAATGATGGCCGCAACTAACAATATCAATACCCATAAAGGAGCCAACTTCTCCTTTGCCCTCGTCTTAGGGGCTACTGCTCATACAAAAGGCAACATTCCTGAAGCCTTGCACTACTGCCACCTAATGACGCGCCACCTCATCGAAGTGGACTTTGCCAACCTCGACCAAAAAGAGCACCTCTCTTACGGGGAGAAACTCTACGTCGAACATGGCATCACAGGCATTCGAGGCGAAGCAGCAACAGGCTACCCAAGCCTTGCAAAAGCCCTCGACTATTACAACACACTAGACAAATATACTCCTCGCCACCGCGACTTACTCCTTCTTCTGTATCTAATGACCTTTGTCGAAGACGGAAACCTTATTCACCGCGGCGGAATCGATGCGTATAAACAAGTGCAACAAGAAGCACACCAATTATTTGAAGAAGCCCAAACCCTCACAGAAGAGCAGCTAGCACACCGACTCGAAGACTACGACAACGTCCTTATCGAGCGTAACCTCAGTCCTGGAGGCAGCGCAGACCTACTCTCGCTCACCTTCTTCTGTCATCAAATACAACAAAACGGATGAACCCTCATCCGTTTTTTCTTTACCCTTTCAATTTTCTCGAGCACATACCTTATGTTTCCCCTTCCCCGCGCCAGAGAACTCAGCTTGCACACACCTGTCGCACTCTCTTATTCAAGAAAGGATTAACCTTTTTAGCAGAAAAGGCCGATATACGAGAGAAACCTCGGATTCTATAATAGCAATAATGGGGAATCGTATTAAATGTGAATTAGCAGGAGTAGTCCACTCCTGGACGTACTCCTGCTTTGAAGCTTTAAAGGTGAGAGACCCTAGGCTCGAACCGGTACCCCATTATAGCTATTATGAAGACATCCGAGGGAATCTCGAGTATATCGGACCGTTAGGTCCTCCGTCTCTTTCAATGCACAAAAAAAGAGTTAACGCAGTTTGCGTTAACCCTTTCTGTTAGCTTTTATTTAATAAGAGCAAGTGCGGCTTGCACGTGTGCAATGCTGCGTTCTCTGCCAAGCAATTCAATCGTCTTGCCGATCTCCGGTCCGTGTGTTTGTCCGCTCGTAGCCACACGAATTGGCATAAACAAGTTTTTACCCTTCACGCCAGTTTCCTTTTGAACTTCCTTGATTGCTGCAAGAATACTTGGTTCATCGAATGTTTCCATTGATTCTAATTTCGCAACAAAAGCGTTCAATACAGTTGGAACTGTTTCGCCTTGAAGAACTTCTTTAGCTTGTTCATTTTCCACTTCGAAATCTTTTCTGAAGAAGAGCGCTGATAACTCAACGATTTCATTCATGTAGCTCATTTGGTCGTGGTATAAAGCCACTAATTTCACTAACCATGCATGTTCTTCAGGAGAAACTTCGTCTTTTACAACGCCTGCTTCTTTTAATTGAGCAATCGCCATTTCAGCCACTTCTTCTAATGGAGTTTTCTTCACATATGTGTTGTTAATCCATTCTAATTTCTTAGGATCGAAGGCAGCTGGTGATTTACCAAGACGTTTTTCGTCGAAGATTTCGATGAATTCTTCACGGCTGAAGATTTCGTGTTCGCCTTGAGGAGACCATCCTAGAAGCGCGATAAAGTTGAACATCGCTTCTGGTAAGTACCCTAAGTCTTTATATTGTTCGATGAATTGTAGGATTGATTCATCACGTTTTGATAATTTCTTACCTGTTTCAGTGTTAATGATTAAAGTCATATGTCCAAAACGTGGTGGTACCCAACCGAATGCTTCGTAAATCATTAATTGTTTTGGAGTGTTGGCAATATGGTCATCTCCACGTAAAACGTGAGTGATTTCCATGAAGTGGTCATCCACTGCTACTGCGAAGTTGTAAGTTGGCATTCCGTCACGTTTTAAGATAACGAAGTCGCCACCGACACTTGTAGATTCGAATGAAATTTCGCCTTTAACGATATCGTCGAATACGTAAGTTCCTTGTTTCGGAACACGGAAACGAACAACAGGAGTGCGTCCTTCTGCTTCAAAAGCGTCACGTTGCTCTTGAGTTAAGTGAGCGTGTTGGCCACTGTAATGAGGCATTTCGCCACGAGCACGTTGCGCTTCACGTTCTGCTTCCAATTCTTCCTCTGTCATGTAGCATTTATACGCTTTGTCTTCAGCAATTAATAGCTCAATCAGTGGGTTATAAATGTGTTCACGTTCTGATTGACGGTAAGGACCGTATTTGCCAGGTTTGTCTGGACCTTCATCCCAATCCATTCCAAGCCATGTTAAGTTTTCTAATTGGCTTTCTTCACCGTGTTCAAGATTTCTCTTGCGGTCAGTATCCTCGATACGGATGATGAACTCTCCACCATAATGTCTCGCGAATAAATAGTTAAATAGAGCTGTACGGGCATTCCCGATGTGTAAGTGCCCTGTTGGACTTGGTGCATAACGTACACGCACTTTATCTGTCATTGTAAAACTTCCTTTCTTTTGTCATCCTTCTTATTGTAAAACTTTTCCATGGGTATTTCCATGATTAATTTACAACTCTTCTAAAATATATTTAAAATCTTTTTCTTTGAGCTTCTGAATGAGAATCACTCCGTCACCCAGTGGAAGTAAAGTTGATTTTAATGTTGGGTCACTTTGAACCAAATCAAGGAACATATTGAGGCGGCGGTGAATTTTACGCACGCGTCTTGGACGCTCCATCACGTCTTCTAAAATCGTTCCTCCTTGGAAAATATCGTCAACCATTAGCACGCCGCCGACTTCAAGCACGTCCATACAATATGGGAAGAACTCGATGTATTTGGCTTTGGCGCTATCCATAAATAGGAAGTCGTATTTTCCTTGTTCCAGGGTTGGTAAAATGTCTGCCGCATCGCCTTCAAGCTGTGTGATACGGTCGGCCAACCCTAGTCTTTCAAAGTTAGCTTTGGCACGGCTATACATCAATTCGTAGCGGTCGATGGTCGTGACTTTCGCTTGTGGTGAAGCTGTTGCCATCAAACTCGCTGAGAATCCGACTGCTGTTCCAATCTCTAAAATATTTTTTGGTTGGTACAATCCAACAATAAAATCTAGAAACACAGCTGTTTCGTGAGGAATAATTGGAATCCCCAATTCATTGGCTGTATTTTCTAATTCACCCAAGTCCCCCGGAAAACGGCGTTGACTTGAACGCATGTACTCGACCAGTTCCGGTTTGACAACTGGTCTGTGCATCATTTCGTTTAACATAAATTCTCCTTTGATTAGAATCCGCCACCGCCGGATCCTCCACCACTACCACCGCTCGAGCCGCCAGAGAATCCCCCGCCGAATCCACCAGAGTTGCTACTTCCGTTCACAGAAGAATTCGCAGTGTTGTATGAGCTTGTAAATGTCTTATTAAAATCAGAAACAGGATAGTAAATCGTTCCGTTTTGATTTGAATAGAACACACTGTTTGGTAATTGGTCTGGTATTAATTTCTTCAACACTTTAATCACGTGTTCAGCCACGCCTAAAGAGATGGCGTAAACAAGGAAGTGATCCCACAGTTGAATACTTGGTAAATCTTCGATCCGCTTCATTGGTGAGAGATCTTTTAGCATTTGTTTAAAGGCTTGCCATTTACGATAACGTAATTCCCCTTCAAGAGAACGACGGTTGGCAAAAATTCCTGTACCGATCAGCGTTAATGGTCCAACGACAAGGAGTACGCCTCCAACAGTCCACAATAAATAATTTAAATTCTTCGTTAAGAAGGCTGCTCCAATGGTTAATGCCCCGATGATAACGAGTAAGCATCCTGGGAAACCACTACGTCCTTGAGGTTCGTCTTTACCGAAACGTGTAACGCGGTATTTCTCAGACGCAGTATCGACAGCGCCCATCCATTTTTGACACTCTTTATAGTAAGTCGTTGAATGATTTTTCGCATACTTCTTCACTTGTTCGAGTTCAATCGATGTACTTCCACCGCCAACAACATCAAAGAGTAAATGAAGCGCTAGTTTTTCATGACGAAGCATTTCTTTTGTATCGTCCACAAGCGTAATCGTATACGGCTCAGTATCCGATAACTTCAAGACTTTCTTACGAACAAGGTCCATCACCGTCGCACTAAAGTCGGTCATATCTGTTTTCCCGTAAACCGCCTGATTCATAACGGCTGGCGTAATATCTTCAGGAAGTTCATAGAGATGGTCTGGAATATGTTGCACCTTAGCAAGGCGATTACGGTTCGCGAAGAATCCTGTCGCAAAAGCATAAATCATATTTAAGACTAAGAGCACCCACCCAACAATCATTCCGAAGAATCCTGTGTTTTTAAGGTTTTTCTCGTCATTGATGAGCTTTTCCTCTTCGGCTACGATACGGTCAAATGCTTTTTCGTTTTTCACATTTGTATTCGCATGTGTCAATGTTTGTGGGAAAAGCATATGGACTTCCACAAAGTCACCACTTTTATTTTCCGGAGCCGTCAAGGTTACAGAACGATAATCGTCTGCGATTTTTACATTCCCGTTTTGGCCTGCGCCATGCCCCCATGCACGAAGCGTTTCCCTTGAAGCTGTTCCAGGAATATTCACCTTCACCGTAATATTATGTTGGTCGATCTCCCACTCTTGTCCGACTACTTTACGGTTTAATTCCGCCGTATCTAAGTAGTTCGTAATGAGTTTTGGAATCGTATATTGGAAAGTCACTTTTAATTTTGAATTCGAGAATGGGAAATATACTTTGAACTGAATCTTCGAACCACTATCCGTTAATTGATACGTTCCCTTTTTCCCAGTATTCTCCTGGTTCATTAACAGACGTCCTTCGTTTGTTTCTAAATACGCATTGACATCTGTTGGTTTTCCAAAACCAGAGTAATCCAAGTTATAGAAGACCCCATTATACGCACCATCCGATTGGAAGGTAATCGTTTCAAAGAACTGAACGTCCCCATTTTCTAAAATATTCGCTTCGATATCATACTTATCAACGACTAAACTTCTCGCATCAACCGTAGTACCGAGTCCCAAAAAGGCAACTAATCCTAATAAAAACGTGATAATCCAACGTTTCATTTGTTTCATATGCTCACCTCTATAAAAGAAGTGTGCGATGACTGCCGACTTCCACGAAGCATTCCGCCGTCACCGTCACACAGATTGTTTTCGTTTCTTACATTACTGATCCGACAATATTTAATTTCTTCTTCAAGTAGAATTTACCAGCAAGAGCCGCAGCCCCGATGAGTAAGTACCACTCGTAACTCATCACAAGATTAATCACTGATGGAATGAATTGTTGGCTTAACACCACTAAAATTAACCAAGCAACCATCGCTACCGTACTTACAACTAAGTAACGGATATATCCGCGTTGACCTTTTGGATTATCGAATTTCGGTGCATTTTTAGAAATCGCAAGCATGACAAATGCTCCTGCAATAAAGTTGATGATAAGTGTAAATAATCCCATTGGTTGTGTATCTGCACTTGGGTTTAACATCAACATCACTCCTGTAACAAGAGCGAATAATCCGCCGACTAAAAGTCCACCGTCAACGGCAATTTGCCAGTCTGGTGATTTTGCGTCTGGGTCTTTTGTTGGCCCAGCTACGATTGATTGAACGCGTTCTGTTACCGTACCGAACAATTGACGAGCAGTCACGCCCGCTTTTTGTTTTTCAACGATTTCTGGAAGCATTACTGATAATTCTTTTTCGATTTGCGCTTCGTCAAATCCAGCTTCTTTCAATGCGCGTTCTAGTTGATAGATGTATTGTTCATTTTTATTTGTTAATTCTGCTTTTAGAGCGTCTACTGACACTACTACTTCTTCTTGTACGTTTTGTTCTGACATGCTACAATCCTCCGATAACCTTATACATTAAATCTAAAGAGCATTACGTCGCCATCTTGCACGACATATTCTTTACCTTCTTGACGAACTTTTCCGTTTTCTTTTGCAGCCGTCATACTACCGTATTCCAGTAGGTCTGCATAGGCTACAGTTTCGGCACGGATAAATCCACGTTCGAAGTCTGAGTGGATGATTCCCGCACATTGCGGAGCTTTCATACCGCGGCGGAATGTCCACGCGCGCACTTCTTGTTCACCCGCTGTAAAGTAAGTCGCTAACCCTAATAAGTGGTATGCTTTTTGGATTAAGATATCTAACCCTGAGATTTCGATACCCATTTCTTCTAAGAAGGCTTGTTTCTCTTCTTCCTCTAATTCGGCTACCTCTTCTTCGATTTTCGCACAGATGACTACGACTTCTGCATCTTCTTTTGCAGCATAGTCTTCTACTAATTGCACATATTGGTTATGGCCGCCTTCCATCACGTCATCTTCAGAGATGTTTGCGATGTAAAGCATTGGTTTTGTTGTTAAAAGGAATAAGCCTTTCACGATTGGAAGTTCTTCGTCTGTGAATTCAATCGTACGTGCTAATTTTCCTTCTTCTAACACAGGTTTGATTTTTTCTAAGACTGCAAGTTCAGCAACCGCGTCTTTATCTTTTGTTTTCGCAATTTTTGCCACACGAGCGATACGTTTGTCCACTGACTCAAGGTCGGCCAACACTAACTCTAGGTTGATCGTTTCGATGTCAGCGATTGGGTCTACTTTCCCAGCCACGTGTGTAATATTTTCGTCTTCAAAGCAACGAACCACTTGGCAAATCGCATCTACTTGACGGATATGGCTTAAGAATTTATTTCCAAGACCTTCCCCGCGGCTTGCCCCTTTCACGATTCCCGCGATATCTGTAAATTCAAATGTCGTTGGGACAGTTTTCTTTGGTTTCACTAATTCTGTTAGTTTTTGTAAACGAAGGTCTGGTACTTCTACCACTCCGACGTTTGGGTCAATCGTCGCAAACGGATAGTTCGCTGCTTCGACCCCTGCTTTTGTAATTGCATTAAATAATGTTGACTTCCCAACGTTTGGTAAGCCGACGATTCCAGCTGTTAAGGCCATTTGTCACACTCTTTCTTTATTTGTTTTCTTCGGCAACAGAAATCGTCACCTTTTTCATCTTCTTCTCGAATTCCCGTCTTGGCATTAGGACCATTTGACCACAGTGATCACACTTGATACGAATGTCCATCCCCATACGGATGATTTCCCAGGAATTCGTTTGGCACGCATGCGGCTTTTTCATTTCCACATGATCGTGTAATTGATACGTTGTTCCTGCTTTCATACAGACTCCTTTTTAATCGTCTAATTCGATTTCTAATACTTCTAAAATACGTGTTAAATCCTTTTGAGAAAGGTATTCAATCTCGATTTTCCCACGCTCGCCTTTTTCGACGATTTGTACGCTTGTTCCGAATTTATCCATCAAGCGTTCTTCAGACTCAACGATATACATGGATTTCTTCGGTTTCGCTACCTTTTTAACTACCTTCTTGGCTGGTTCATTAATTGATTGAACGAGTTGTTCCAAAGCACGAACCGTTAAAGCTTCCTTCACCGCTTTTTTAGCGACAGGTACGATTTTTGTTTGGTCTTTTAACCCAAGCAATGTACGTGCATGCCCTGCAGATAACTCTCCACTTTGAACGAGTTCTTGCACAGGTTGCGGTAACGTTAATAAACGTAAGAAGTTGGCCACATATGAACGGCTCTTGCCGACACGATTTGCGACTTCTTCTTGTTTTAATTTCAATGAATCCATCAATGTGCGGTAAGCCATGGCTTCATCTAATGGTTTCAAGTTTTCACGTTGCAAGTTTTCGACAACCGCAATTTGAATCATCGTTTCTTCAGAGTAGTCACGTACGATGGCCGGAATCGTTTCTTTCTCGGCTAATTTAGACGCACGTAGACGACGCTCCCCAGCCACAAGCTCGTAGCCTTTAATTTTCGACTTACGAACGATGATTGGTTGGAAGACTCCATTTTGACGAATTGATTCTGCTAATTCCGCCAAGCCCTCTTCATCAAACTCTTTACGAGGTTGATATGGGTTTGGACGAATTTCTGAAACAGCAATTTGTTGAATTTGTTCTGAATCTTGAACTTGCTCCAAAGCATCGATGGTATCCAAGTCATTCATAAAAAGCGCATCAATACCGCGTCCAAGCCCTTTCCCTTTTTGATTTTTACTCATGTGCCAACACTTCCTTTGCTAACTCCATGTACACTTCAGCACCACGAGAGCGTGGATCATAGTCGACAATCGCTTGTCCGTAACTTGGTGCTTCAGATAGACGTACGTTTCGAGGAATAATCGTTTTATATACTTTTTCACGGAAATACTTAATCACATCGTCTTTAACTTCGTTCCCTAAGTTCGTACGCGCATCGTACATCGTTAAAAGAACGCCCTCAATCTTCAACTGCGGATTGAAGTGTTTGCGAACCATCGTGATCGTGTTCATGAGTTGTGACAACCCTTCAAGTGCGTAGTATTCACATTGCACAGGGATTAGAACTGTGTCGCTGGCCGTAAAAGCATTCATTGTTAAATGCCCTAATGAAGGTGGGCAGTCGATAAAGATATAATCGTAGTCATCTTTAATCTTCTTCACGGCTTCCTTCAAGCGTTGTTCACGACGTGGTTGGCTCGTTAACTCGATTTCGGCACCCGCTAACTGAATCGTAGAAGGAGCAATCATCAAGTTTTCGCGCGTTGTCGGTACAATGACATCAGCCATTGGTACTTGGTTGACTAAAACATCATACACATCTTGTTCTAGCTCTCCTTTTTGCACGCCAAGACCACTCGTCGCATTTCCTTGAGGGTCACTATCAATAATCAATACTTTTTTGCCATGAACGGCAAGTGCTGCAGCCAAACTCACTGTCGAAGTTGTCTTACCAACTCCACCTTTTTGGTTGGCAACGGATATCACACGTCCCATATTCTTCCTCCATGTTTTCTTGTTATAAAAAAGGGAGAATGCAAGCATTCTCCCTCTCGCATGTCTACAAAATGTTCTTCATTTCTCGCAATATTTTGTTCTTTTCTATTGTAACAAAAAAGCGCCTTTTTTTGTAGTCATAGCGGTTTATTTTACGAAAAAAGCTTCGCCCTTATTGCGGCAAAGCTTTCTTTTGTTGTTCATTAAATTGTAAGTACGCGATAGAGTATTCTTTACGCATTTGTTCGCCTTCATCCGTTACCTTGATTTCAACATTTGTAATCAGATTTCCAGCGCCATCTGTCTTAATTTTCAACTCGACTTTTGACGTATCCGTCGTCGCGATTCCAAGAACCGATGTCAATGCCTTACGAATCGATTCGTCGTTTCCTGTATAAGCCTTCTCATATCCAGAGAAAGTCTTCTTCCATGGAACCTCTTGATGGATTTCCTTCGTTAATTGAATCACCTTTGCATAAGGGAAAACCACCGTATTTTGAAGACTCGAGGCTGCCGTGATGGTTTGTTCCCACTTGTCTTGATAGTAGCGAATAAATCCGACATTGGCATCCGCAATCACTTCGAGTTGGTTCGTTACCTTCCCAGCATTTTTATCGATTTTCGAGCCGTACCCTGTGCCGTCTTTCCACGCGCTAGCACTCGCCACCGTTTGTGCTCCAGGAGTTTTTGACCCTTCCTTATAGTCCGATTGCTTCACGGTAATATGATAATTAGAAACCGACTCTTCAGAACTTACGATTTGGTCTTGAACCGCCTCTGTTGATAAGCCATTTCCACAAGCAGATAAAACGCATAGAAACGCCATTAATACTGTACTTTTAATCCATTTCATCATTTTACCTCCTCCTTATCATCCGTTTTATTATAGCAAACTTCCTTCGAAAATTCTCTTAAAATAAAATATTAGAAAAATAGCTACAAAATAAGCTGGGCACTAGGCCCAGCTTACACAGTTTGCGTGGCAACGTCCTACCCTCGCAGGGAGAAACCCCCAACTACTATCGGCGCTAA
>CAUQUY010000018.1:0-21248 GCA_963521405.1 uncultured Streptococcus sp. | reverse complement strand
GATTATGACAACGTTGGATATTCGTCCAAGTGTCATCGAAGAAGCCATTGCTAAAAACGTTGATTTAATTATTGCGCATCATCCGCCAATTTTTAGACCAGTTGCGTTATTTGATTTAACCGTTCCGCAAAACAAAATGTTCCAACAAATTTTGAAGTATGATATTGCGGTGTACGCAGCACATACTAACCTTGATGTAGTAGAAGGTGGAGTGAATGATTGGTTGGCAGAAGAATTGCTATTATCTGATGTAACAGTGATGTCTCCTACAACAACAATCCCTTCTGTCAAAGTTATTACTTATGTTCCAAAAAATAGTACGGATAAAGTTTTAGAAGCGATGTTTGAAGCAGGTGCTGGATCAATCGGGGATAACTATAAGGATTGTGCATTCCAAAGCTCTGGTATTGGACAATTTACACCAGTTGATGACGCGAATCCTACGATTGGTTCATTGAATCAGCAAGAATTCGTAGAGGAAGTGAAATTAGAAGTTGTCTGCTCGGAAGAAGTGTTGAGTGATGTTTTAAGCTCCTTAAGAGGTGCACATCCATATGAAGAACCAGCAATCGACGTTTTCTCATTGAAGAATACAGGCAAAACATTAGGATTTGGTCGAGTTGGAAATCTTCCAAAAGCAATGACAGGGGATGAATTTATCGCCTTTGTTACTGAGCGATTTAATCTGAAGGGACTCCGCTATGTTCCTTCTCGTGTGAATCCAGATGGACTTATTTCAAGAGTCGCTGTAATGGGTGGCTCAGGCGGAAATTATTATATGGATGCGCTCAGAAACGGAGCAGATGCCTTTGTAACAGGTGATATTTTCTACCATACAGCACATGATATTCAAGAAACTCCATTATTCTTAGTGGATGCTGGTCATCATATCGAAGTGGTTTGTCGTAAACAATTAGCCAAATGGGTTAATGAATGGAAAGAAGAAAACAAATGGGATGTGACAGTGATCGAAAGTGAAACTTTTACAGATCCATTTGAATTTTATAAAGCAGGTGAAGGAAATGCATAAAGAATTAACAGAACGTTTTATTCGTTACGTAAAGAAAGAAACAAGATCTGACGAAACAAGTCAAACAGTCCCAACAACGCCTTCTCAAACAGCGTTTTTAAAAGATTTAGAGCAAGAATTAAATGAATTAGGATTCCAAGAAGTGTATTTAAATCCTAAAAACAGCTTCCTAACAGCAACAATCCCATCAAATGTTGACCATGAAGTGCCAACAATTGGTTTCATTGCTCACGTGGACACAGCGGACTTTGAAGCTAGAAATATTCAACCGCAAATTCACGAAAACTATAATAGTGAAGCAATCGTCCTAGACGAAGAAGGAAAATTCGTATTAGATCCTAAAGACTTCCCGAACTTAAAGAACTATGTTGGACAAACATTAATCACAACAAACGGGAAAACTTTACTAGGTGCTGATGACAAATCTGGTGTGACAGAAATCGTAACAGCAGGTGCATATTTATTACAACATCCAGAAATCAAACACGGAAAAATTCGTGTAGCGTTTGGTCCTGATGAAGAAATCGGACGTGGCGCTGATTTATTCGACGTAGAGCAATTTGCATGTGATTTTGCTTATACAATGGACGGTGGACCCGTTGGTGAATTAGAATACGAAAGCTTCAACGCTTGTCGTGCTACAGTTCGTATTCAAGGAAAAAATGTTCACCCTGGTACAGCGAAAGATACAATGGTGAGCGCACTTGAATTAGCACGTAAGTTCCAAAACGCACTTCCAGAATTCGAAGTTCCTGAACATACAACAGGACGTGAAGGATTCTATCACTTAGTAGCTGCAGAAGGTGTTGTGGAAGAAGCGAAATTAGTGTACATCTTACGTGACCACAGCCGTGAATTATTCAATGCGAAAAAGGACATGATGCTTCGTATCGCTTCTCGTATGAATAAAGAGTTAGATACAGACCGTATTACTGTTGATTTACACGACGAATACTACAACATGGCTGAAATTATCGAGAAAGATTTCCGTTGTGTTGATGTGGCAAAACAAGCGTTAGAAAACTTAGACATCGTCCCAATTATTAAACCAATCCGTGGTGGTACTGATGGTTCTAAAATTTCATTCATGGGATTACCAACGCCAAACATCTTTGCTGGTGGCGAAAACATGCATGGACGTTATGAATATGTTGCTGTTGAATCAATGGAAAAAGCAACACAAGTCATTATCGAAATTGCTCGTTTAGCAGCATTATAATTTTAGACAAGAAAAAGAAAGGAGTGAGTTCATGACATTTGATGGTATTTTCACCAAATGGATGATGGACGAAGTAGCGCCTCAATTAGTGGGAGGACGGATTACAAAGATTCATCAGCCATTACCATACGATGTACAGTTCACCATTCGTGCTAACCGTAAGAACTACTTACTTGTTTGTTCGGCACATCCAATGATGGCTCGTGTACAATTTATTTCTGAGAAACCAGAGAATCCAGAAGTTGCTCCTAACTTTTGTATGATTCTTCGTAAGTATTTAGAAGGGTCTATTATTCAATCATTCACTCAAGTGGAAAATGACCGTATTTTACACATGGACGTTTCCACACGTGATGAACTTGGAGATAAGGCGGGGTACCGTTTCACTATTGAGATGATGGGTCGTCACAGTAATTTATTTTTGGTGAATCAAGAAGATAACACGATTATCGATTGCGTGAAGCGCGTCTCTCTTGGCCAAAACAGTTATCGTACCTTACAACCAGGTGCTGGCTATGTGATGCCTCCTCAAACTCAAAAGAAAAATCCTTTTGAGTATTTGCTCTTTGAATTAGACAGTTTACTTCATCCATTTATGGACGAACCTGGTGAGAGAACATTGATGAATGTCTTTCAAGGGATTAGTAAACAGTCAGCTCACGAAATTGTGGAGCGTAGTGAAAGAGAGGGACAAAGTTTAGCGGAAGCCTTACATCACTATCTCGAAGAAGGAAATACATCGATTCAGCCTACACTTACAAAGGTAGAGGATGGGAAGACATACTTCTTACCATTCCCATATTTAAGTAAGACTGGTGAATCCCAAAGTTTTGATACACTTTCTGAATTGTTAAGTGCGTACTATGTACAGAAGATTCAAGAAGAGAAGATTCAACAATTAGCAGGGCACCTATTACAAATGTTGAAATCTGAACTGCGTAAGAACCGTGAGAAAATGGTAAAACTCGATGAAGACTTAGCACGAACTGAAGATGCGGATCATTATCGCGTTTATGGAGACTTGATTAACACATACCAACACCAAGTTGAAAAAGGTGCAAGTAGTGTAACGGTTCAAAACTTCTATCAAGACTATGAAGAAGTGACGATTCCATTAAATCCATTATTAACGGCTTCCCAAAATGCGCAGGCGTATTTTAAAAAATACCAAAAACTAAGAAATGCGGTAACGCATATTCATGAGCAACAAGAAGCCACTAAAAACGAGATGGACTACCTAGAAAGTGTTATTTACCAAATTGAAGAAGCAGATGTATTCAACTTAGAAGCCATTCGTGAAGAGCTTGTGGCTAGTGGATACTTAAAGCGTTCTGCTCTGAAAAAAGGCATTAAGAAACAAGGTGGCGCGAAACCGCATGTGTTCTACGCAACAGATGGAACTCGTATTCTTGTTGGACGTAATAACTTACAAAATGACCAATTAACGCTACGCCAAGCGAAAAAGGAATACTTATGGCTTCATGCGCAAAACATTCCAGGATCCCACGTGATTATTGAATCTAGTAATCCAGCTGAAGAAACGATTGGTGAAGGTGCGATGCTTGCTGCATACTACTCGAAATATCGTCTTTCAGGAACGGTTCCAGTGGATTATGTTCAAGTTTCAAAAATTCGTAAACCAAACGGTGCCAAACCAGGTTTTGTAGTCTACGAAGGTCAGCAAAATACTTATATCACGCCAGATCCATTAAAGGTTGAAGCGTTAAGAAATAATAAACCGAAATAGAGGGATATTATGAAAATTATTGTGACAGGATTTGACCCTTTCGGAGGGGAAACGATTAATCCATCGATTGAATGTGTGAAGGCTCTCCCAGAAATTGAAGGAGTAGAACTCATTCGCTTAGAATTACCGACTGTATTTAAGGAATCAGCAAAGCGTTTAAATGAAGTCATTAATGATGTGAAACCAGACGCAGTATTGAGCGTTGGTCAAGCAGGGGGACGAGCTGGTATTACAATGGAACGTATTGCGATTAATGTCGATGATGCAAGAATTCCAGATAATATTAGTCAACAACCAATTGATGAAGAAATTCAAGTAGAAGGTGAAGCGGCTTATTTTTCAACATTGCCGATTAAACGAATTGTAAAAGCGATTCGAGAAGCAGGAATTTCGGCGGAAGTTTCCAATTCTGCTGGGACATTTGTATGTAATCACATCATGTATCAAGCGTTATTTGCTGCAACAAAGGCCGACAAGCCTTTTAAAGCAGGATTTATGCATATTCCGTTTATTCCAGAGCAAACGACGGATAAACCGTCTCTACCGCTTGAAGAGAGCACAAAAGCTTTACAAATCGCGATTGAGACAATCCGTGATTATATAAATGATGAAGATATTAAGGTTCAAGAAGGAGCCATTTTTTAGAAAGGAGGGAGATGAATAATGTCTACAAAAGCAGCATATATTCATATCCCTTTTTGTTCGCATATTTGTTATTACTGCGATTTTAATAAAGTCTTTATTGAAGGACAACCAGTCGATGAGTATATTGAATTACTTATCAAGGAAATGGAATTGACGGGGCAGAAATATAAAATTGCACCACTGGAAACATTATATGTTGGTGGCGGAACACCGTCTTCATTAAATCCTCAACAAATGGAGCGGTTATTGGATGGGATCCATCAACATTTACCGCTTCAAAACGGTGCAGAGTTTACGATGGAACTCAATCCAGATGACGGCACACCTGAATTACTCTCTGTGATGAAGGAAGGCGGTGTGAACCGTCTCAGTATGGGAGTCCAAACCTTTAATAATGATTTATTGAAAGCGATTGGTCGTAAGCATACAAAAGAAACGGCAATTCGTACTATCGAGAACGCAAGACAAGTCGGATTTGAGAATATGAGTATCGACTTGATTTTTAGACTTCCAAAACAGACGATTTCTGATTTTGAAGAGAGTTTAAAAATGGCAATGGAGTTAGACCTGCCTCATTATTCAATTTATTCACTTATTTTAGAACAGAAGACGGTTTTCTATAATTTGATGAGACAAGGGAAGCTTCCATTGCCGACACAGGATGAAGAGGCAGATATGTTTGAACTCGCGATGCAGACAATGGAGAACTTTGCTCGTCATCATTATGAGATTAGTAATTATGCACTTCCTGGATATGAATCAAGACATAATCTCCATTACTGGAAGGCGGATGAGTATTTTGCTTTTGGTGCGGGTGCTCATGGGTATGTGAATGGAGTTCGTTACCAAAATAATGGACCTATTCAACATTATCTGACTCCGTTAAGAGATGAAAAATTGCCTATTTTTTCAGAGACTTTGTTAACAAAAAAACAACTCATTGAGGAATTTATGTTTTTAGGTTTAAGAAAGTTTTCAGGTGTTTCAAAGAAGGAATTTATGGAAAGATTTGGAAATTCTATGGATGAAATCTACGGAGAAGTTATTCAAGAACTAATTGAAGAGGAATTGCTCACAACTACTTCTGATGGGTACGTTCTAACTCACCAAGGGAAGTTTCTTGGAAATAACGTTTTCCAATCATTTTTGATTGATGAAAATCAAAATGAAATTTTTTGAAAATAGGGGATATTGTTAAACAATTCTTAAAGAATGTGGTATCATATCTTATGGCATTTTAAATGCACAAAAAATAAAATATAAGAAAAGGGGATATCTATCCAATGGAAAATATCGTTAAGATCTTAACAGCACCAACATTTGTGTCTGCTATTTTCTCAACAATTTCAATTATCTTAGTGGGTTACATCATCCGTAAGAAAAATATTGTTGATGCAAACAGTGGTAAAGTCTTATCTAACGTTTTACTTTCAGTTGCGATTCCTGCGTTAGCGTTCAAAGCTTTCATGGTTGACATTAACGACAAAACATTCACAACTGGTTTAAACGTATTTATTTTTGGTTTTATCGCTTATGTCATTTTAATTCTTTTAGGAGAATTATTCTTTATTAAGGAGAAAGGTGACCGTAAAACTACTTTATCAGTATTAACAACTTTCGGTTCTACAACTTTCTTTGGTATTCCAATCATTAACGGATTGTTAGGAGCGACTGGTACTTTATATGCGAACATCTTTAACCTAGCTTACCGTGTATTCTTATACTCTTACGGTTTAATTCGTATGAGCGGATTAAAATTCGAGAAGAAAAACTTAAAAATGATTTTCGGTAACATCATTGTTATCGCAACATTTGCAGGATTATTAATCTGGATCTTCCAAGCTTCATTACCACAAGTTGCTGTACAAGTAAAAGTTGGTGAAGAAACTAAAGAAGTTATGTACGCTTTCTTACGTATCGATAAGACAGCTCCATGGTTATTCAAAGCTATTACTTACTTAGCTGACTTAAGCTCACCACTTGCATGGTTAGCAATCGGTATCACTTTAGGAAACATTTCTTTAGGTGAGGCCGTTAAAGATAAGATGGTTTGGTACTACAGCGTTGTTAAATTAATCTTAGTTCCTGCAGTATTTGTTGCAGTGATCTTCGCAGTTAGCCCATTCTTACCAATGGCTCCTGAAGCTTCAAAAGGTATTCTTATTATGTTAGCTACACCACCAGCAACAGTTGCAGTGGCTTACGCTATCAAATACGATAAAGAAGCAGCACTTGCAAGTAACGCTTCGTTACTAGGAACTGTATTAGCAGTATTTGCAATCGTCTTCTGGATTGTTGTTGGATCTGTTATTTTCCCAGGAGTAGGATAAACCAAAAAAAAGTAGATCGAATTTCGGTCTACTTTTCAATTTATATAAAATGGAGGATTTAAAATGAAAGTTTTAGCATATGGTGTTCGTGAAGTTGAATTACCAATTTTCGAACAAGTAAACAAAAAATTTGGATACGAATTAACATGTATTCCAGAATACTTAAATTCTGAAGAAACTGCTCGCAAAGCAGAAGGTTTCAAAGCTGTTATCTTACGTGGTAACTGCTGGGCAAATAAAGAAACTTTAGATATCTACAAAGAATTAGGAGTAGAGTACGTATTAACTCGTACTGTTGGTGTAAACCACATCGATGCTGAATACGCAAAATCATTAGGAATGAAATTAGGTTACGTTCCTTTCTATTCTCCAAACGCAATTAGTGAATTAGCTGTAACATTAGCAATGACATTATTACGTAACGTTGCATATACTGCAGCAAAAACAAGCCAACAAGATTTCACTGTAGACACTCAAATGTTTGCTAAAGAAATCCGTAACTGTACTGTTGGGGTTGTTGGTATCGGACGTATCGGTTTAACAACTGCAACATTATTCAAAGGTTTAGGCGCTAACGTATTAGCTTACGATGCTTTCCCTAAAGAAGGCGTTGACCACATCTGTACTCAAGTACCTTTAGATGAGTTATTAGCTAAATCAGACGTGATTTCAATTCACGCTCCATACATTCCAGCAAACGGAAAAGTAATCACTAAAGAATTCATAAGCAAAATGAAACCAGGTGCTATCTTAGTAAACACTGCTCGTGGTGAATTACAAGATATCGATGCTATTATCGAAGCTTTAGAATCTGGTCACTTACGTGGTGTTGGTTTAGACGTATTAGAAGGAGAAAGCGAAGTATTCTTCAAAGACTTACGTGGTCAAGAAATCGCAAATCCTGCTATCCGCAAATTAGTTGAAATGTACCCACGTGTATTATTAACACCTCATATGGGTAGTTACACTGATGAAGCAGTATTAAACATGGTTGAAACAAGTTTTGAAAACTTAAAAGAATATGTTGAAACTGGTTCATGTAAAAATGACATTCAATGCTAATTGAAAGCAAACGAAAAACATCTCTTAGAGCAATCTAAGAGATGTTTTTTGCGTATCATTATAAATATTTGAAAACGGCTAGGAACATAAAAATTGCTCCAGCTAGTACAAAGAGATGCCAAACGACATGATAGAAATTATGATATTTACGCTTGTAGAAAATTGTTCCTAGTGAGTAACTTAATCCACCAAGGAAGAGGTATAAAATGCCTCCCCAGCCCATGCTTTCATATAAAGGTTTCAATGTGAAAATGGATACCCAGCCCATTGCTAAATAAAGAAAAACAGATATTTTTGAGAACTTCTCTAAGAAGAAGGCTTCAATGATGACGCCCCCAATCGCGAAGACCCAGATAGCAATACAGAAGATTAATCCTTGTTGACCTCCGATTCCAATCAAGCAGAACGGAGTATAGGTCCCAGCGATTAATAAGTAAATGGAAGAGTGGTCAATCCGTTGGAATACTTTTGCAGCTTTTGTAAATTTAAAACTATGGTAGAGTGTCGATGCTAGAAATAACAAGATAAGCGAAGCACCATAAACGCTAAATGCAATGATTTGAGTGGTGTTATTGACTGCTACTGCCTTCATTAAGAGAAGTACAAGAGCAGTGATCGCTAATGCGACACCAATGCCGTGAGTGACTGCATTAAGTACTTCACCGATGATTTCGGACTTAATGGATTGTACTTTACGAGCTTTTTTTAGAGTGGTTTCTTTCATGAACTCACGCTCCTTTCGATAACTCTCATTATAGAAGGCAAAACATCTTTTGTCCAACACAGTTTTTAGGACTTTTTTGTGAAATTGACGTACGTTCGTTGTTAAGAAAGGCTTAAATAGGCGGTTTTAAGTTTCCATTACTTGTGTTTTATAGTAGAATAGTACATATATCAATAACGGGGTTTCCCATAAAAGGAGAATAAAAAATGAGTGTTCATATTAATGCTAAAAAAGGCCAAGTTGCTGAATCAGTTTTAATGCCAGGAGATCCATTACGTGCAAAATTTATTGCTGAACATTATTTAACAGAAGTAGAACAATATAACGCTGTCCGTAATATGTTTGGTTACACTGGTTTGTATAAAGGTCAACGTGTATCTGTTCAAGGTAGCGGGATGGGGATTCCATCTATTATGATTTATGCGAACGAATTATTCACTGAGTTTGGCGCAGAACGCATCATCCGTATCGGTTCTGCCGGCGGTATGCAAGAAGATGTTAAAGTTCGTGATATCGTTTTAGCACAAGGAGCTACAACAGATTCATCAATTTTCAATAACATTTTCCAAAACCAAGTAACTTTTGCTCCAATCGCAAGCTTTAACTTATTAGATAAAGCGTATCATTTAGCAAAAGACCGTGGTGTTGGCGTTCACGTAGGGAATGTATTGTCTTCTGACCGTTTCTATAACGCTGAATTAGACAAGAAAAAATTAATGGATTACGGAATGCTTTGTGTGGAAATGGAAGCTGCAGGATTATATGCTTTAGCGGCTCAACACAAAAAAGAAGCATTAGCAATTCTTACAATTAGTGACCACCTATTAACAGGTGAAGAAACAACTGCACAAGAACGTGAACAAACATTTAACGATATGATGGAAATCGCGTTAGAAACTGTACGTGCATAAATTTTGAAGTAGAAAGAAGGAACCCGAATGGGAAATAATCCAAAACCTCAAGGCGCTGTTCAAAGCGGTCTTGAGTCGAAAAAAGTTTCCGTTTGGATATTATTTTTAGCAGTATTATTAACGGGAGTATTTACTTATTTTGGTACGAGCTATGCTGCTCGAACTTCACAAAATCAAGTGGCTCAATCTGAGACAAAGAATGATTCAAATAGTACCACTGCCAAATCAAGTGACACACTTACAAATGAAGATTTAAAAAAACTAGAACTTGTATATGACACACTTGTGAACGGTTATGTTGATAAAAATATTAGCAAAGATGATCTTATCAACGGAGCCTTAAAAGGAATGGCAGAGGCGACAGGTGATCCATATACGAACTATTTAGTGAACGATGAAACTGCTACTATCGATGAAACAATGACAGGTTCGTTTGGTGGAATCGGTGCGGAATTACGTTCTGAAAATAACCGAGTGATTATTAGTAATACTCGTGAAGGAACACCTGCTCAAAAGATTGGTCTTCAAGAAAATGACGCTATTCTTAAAGTGAATGGTGAAGATATGGAAGGCAAGAGCATCTCTTATGTTGTTTCTAAAGTCCGTGGGGAAGTTGGAACAGATGTAACCCTAACAATCCAACGTGGCACACAAGAGCTAGAAGTAAAGATTACTCGCGCTAAAATTGCTATTGAAACGGTTAAAGGAACTGTGGATTCAACCGATGCGACAATCGGTCACGTTCAAATCAACTCATTTGCTAAAAACACTGCAAAAGAAGTTGAAAAAGCTGTAACAGATTTACGTGAAAAAGGCGTTAAGAAATTTATCTTCGACGTTCGTTATAATCCTGGTGGTTTATTAGATCAAGCGATTATGATTGCGAATATGTTCGTTGATGAAGGAAAGACTATTCTTAATGTTGAAAATCGTGATGGACAAATCAAGTCATACAACGCTTCTAAAGACTATGGTACGTTCAAGATTACTGAACCATACGTATTACTTGTCAATGAAGGTAGTGCTTCTGCTTCTGAAATTTTAGCCGCAGCCTTGAAAGAGTCTGCAGATGCAAAATTAATCGGTAAGAAGACTTATGGTAAAGGTACCGTTCAATCTGTAATTGAAGTTGGCGATAACGCTGAATTGAAATACACGATAGCAAAATGGTTAACACCAAACAAAACGTGGATTCATAAAACAGGTATCGAACCAACTGAAGAAGTATCAATGCCAGATTATTACAATATCACAATTATCGATACACGTGAAGTTGTTAAAGAAGGCGCTGTGTCTGATAACGTGAAAACAATCGAAACAATCCTTAAAGGTTTAGGATACGACGTAACAGTAGATGGTTACTTTGATAGTAAAACAACTGAAGCTGTAAAAGAATTTCAAAAATCAAAAGGTTTATCTGAAACTGGTGAAGTTGATGAGAAGACTGGTACAGCATTAATGAGTGCGATTCGTGATGCATTGAAAGCAAACGATACTCAATACAAAGCCGCTGTGAAGGCTTTACAATAATAAAGGAGGATGGGAATGTACGAAGAAAACCAAGTAGAAAATTCGGCCCTGTCTTCTATTGAAGAGAGATTAAACTCTCGTAAGAATAAAGGGAATGAACCTAAGAAAAAACATCCGATTCTAGAAGAAATTCTAGAAGAAATTCTTAGTTGGATTTGGTCCATTGCTGTTGCAAGTATCATTATGGCGATTCTCTACTTCTTTGTAGGTCGTCCGTTTACAGTCAGTGGACAATCGATGTATCCAACCCTTCATAATGGAGATCATATGATTATGTCAAAAATTGGCGGTATTAACCGTTTTGACGTGGTTGTATTGCAAGCTCCAGACGAAGATAAAGAATATATCAAACGCGTCATCGGAATGCCTGGTGATACGGTTGAAGTGAAAAATGGTGTTCTATATATTAACGGAAAAGAAGTGGAGCAACCATTTATCAATACAAATAATGATAAGAAGACAGTCTTCATCGATGATTTCACATTGAAAGAGTTGACCGGAGAGGACAAGGTTCCTGAAGGGAAATACTTTGTCATGGGAGACAATCGAGGCGTTTCGAAAGATAGTCGAATGATTGGATTTATTGATAAGTCTGCCATTGAAGGGAAAGGCGTATTTACAGTATGGCCATTGAATCGTATCGGCGGATTGAAAGACTATTCATATTTATATCAATAGAGAGTAAAGAGGCAGATTTCTGTCTCTTTTTCTTTTGGTTGTAGAATAACTATGGTTAGAAAACGATTTCATTATTGTTGACTTTCTATCGAAATATGCGTAAAATGGAAAGGTACATTTTTAAAGGAGGAAGAGTATGGATCAAATTTTTGTGCGTTCATTTGACGCGATGTTAGAGTTAAGACATTTTACGTCAATTATCCTCGCATGTATTTGCGGATTGTTAATTGGATACGAACGAAAAGCCAGAAATAAACAAGCCGGTGTTAAAACCCACGTTATTGTTTGTTTAACTTCCGCCTTGATGATGATTATTTCCAAAGAAGCGTTTCTTGATACTCATGACTTTGATTCAACACGTGTTGCAGCACAAATCGTTAGTGGTATTTCCTTCATCGGTGGGGGAATTATCTTCATGCGTGACAAGAAAATTAGTGGACTAACAACTGCAGCTGGTATTTGGGCAACTTCCGGTATCGGTATGGCGATTGGTGGAGGATTATGGTTCTTTGGCCTCGTATGTAGCGTGTTCGTTATGTTGATTCAATGGCTAACACATGATTTTACAAAACAACATCAAATCTACCAAGCAAGCATCAATGGGACGGTAGGTGATATCTCGCTCGTTCATGATATTTATCAATATTGTGATTTAAAACAATATCAAATTGCGAATGTTGATGTAAAAGATATCGGCGGTAAATACGAAATTAACATTCAGATTGAAAATGACAAACAAATTTCGATTGATGATATTGAAGCAACCATCAGGGAGCGACATATCGACTTCAAGATTAAGAAAGTGAAGTTCAAGTCGTCAGAAAACAATCCTCAATAGTAAAGATGAGACTGAAGCAATTCAGTCTCTTTTAATTTACCTAGGTGGATTGCTATTCTATTTCTAAACTGTTAAACTAAAGATATATATTGTGTGTAAATTTTACACTTAAGGAGACTTGTATGATGAATAGAGAAGAAGTCGTTGCATTACAACACCAACGTTATGCTACTAAAAAATTTGATCCAGCTCGTCGCATTTCTGATGAAGATTGGGCAGCACTTGTGGAAGTAGGTAGATTAGCTCCGTCTTCACTTGGATTTGAACCTTGGAAGATGCTTTTATTAAATAACGAAAAAATGAAGCAAGATTTAAAATCAATGGCTTGGGGTGCTGTTTCAATGCTTGATGGTGCTAGTCATTTTGTGATTTATCTAGCTCGTAAAGGTGTAAACTATGAAACTCCTTATATCGAAAAATTAATGCAAGAAGTAAGACATAGAAGTTATGATCCCGATTCTGCTTATGCGCATCGTATTAAGAGTTTCCAAGAAAGTGATGCCAAGCTGAACGATGAACGTTCACTCTTTGACTGGGCAAGTAAACAAACGTATATCCAAATGACAAATATGATGAATGCGGCAGTTCTAATGGGGATGGATTCATGTCCAATCGAAGGATTCGATAAAGATAAAGTAGAAGCTTATTTAGAAGAAAAAGGCGTTCTGGATACATCAGAATTTGGAGTATCTGTTATGTGTGCCTTTGGTTATAGAGACGAAGAGATTAAACCAAAAGTTCGTTGGAATACAGAAAGTATTTACGAAGTAATCGACTAAAATTTTTGCATATAAATGAAATCTCAGTGCAATGACAAGGAATCGTTGTTGTACTGAGATTTTTCGTTATGGGGATGAGGAAGAGAACGGAAAAAAGAATGAAAACATGGTATAATATTTGATGGTTCTATATGAATGATTTATTAAAGATTAAATAGAAAGGATTCGAAATTTATGGCAACAATCCAATGGTTCCCAGGTCATATGGCTAAAGCGCGTAGGGAAGCAACAGAAAAATTAAAACTCGTCGATGTTGTGATTGAAATGGTAGATGCTCGTATTCCAGAATCAAGTCGCAATCCTATTATCGAAGAAATTAAAGGACAAAAGAAACAGTTAATTTTATTAAACAAAGTAGATTTGGCAGATCCATCTCAAACAAAACGTTGGAATGATTATTTTACTAGCCAAGGAATTAAAGTTCTTACAACTGAAGCTAAAGACGGAAAAGGGATTAAGCAAGTAAAGGCTGCGATTAAAGAATTAATGGCACCAGTCTTTGAAAAGAATCTAGAAAAAGGGATCCGTCCTAGACCGATTCGCTTAATGGTTCTTGGAATTCCAAACGTTGGGAAATCAACCTTTATTAACCGTATGATTAATAAAAATCAAGCAGAAACAGCTAACCGTCCAGGGGTTACAAAGGGACAACGTTGGTTGAAAATCGGAAATGATTTTGAGTTATTAGATACACCAGGAATTCTATGGCCGAAGTTTGAAAGTGAAGAAGTTGGAAATAAACTAGCGTTAACGGGAGCTATTAAAGATGCGCTCCTTCATATGGATGATATCGCATTATTTGCTCTTAGTCAGTTTAAATTGGATTATCCAGAGTCTTTAAAGAAAGCTTATCGATTAACGGATGATGATTTAGAACTCTCAAATGTAGATTTATTAATGTTAATTACAAAGAACTTAGGCTTTAAAGAAGATTATGAAAAGGCAAGTGAACGAATCGTGTTTGATATTCGTTCAGGGAAACTTGGTCGTTATACATTAGACCAAGCGCCTGTATCGTTAACGGGGGAAGCATAATGGAAAAACGTTCCATCAAAGAAATTAAATTGATTCTTGAAGAAATTCAAACGTTGTCGGATGAGCGTTTAACAGAACTTCGAAGTGACGAGCGTAAAGGAGTTCAAGATTTAATCGCGAAATTTGAACGTCAATACGCCAAAAAAGCAGAACGCGCTGCTCACTTTGAAGAAATGCAAAGCTTTGAACGTGCTGCTAAACAAAAAGGCTACAAAATGATTGCTGGAATCGATGAAGTGGGTCGCGGTCCACTTGCTGGTCCAGTGGTAGCTGCTGCCGTTATTCTTCCTGAAGGAATGGAAGATATCGGTCTGGATGATTCAAAGAAATTAAACGCCAAGAAGCGTGCTGAGATTTTTGAAATCATTAAAGAACAAGCCATCGCAATTGGTATCGGTATTGTTGATGCGTTTACCATTGATAAGATTAATATTTATGAGGCTAGTAAGGTAGCGATGAAGAGAGCGATTGAATTATTGCCAGAACAGCCAGACTACTTATTGATTGATGCTATGAAACTGGATACTGGTATTCCTGAAGAAGGTATCATTAAAGGGGACGCTAAGAGTATCTCCATTGCAGCAGCAAGTATTGTTGCAAAAGAGGTTCGTGACCAAATGATGAAGGATTACGATCAACTGTATCCAGGTTACGGCTTTGCACAAAATGCTGGTTATGGTACGAAGGTGCATCTTGAAGGCCTTGCAAAATTAGGACCAACACCAATTCACCGCATGACATTTGCTCCGGTAAAAGATTATCAATAAAATCCAAATTAGAACTCTTTCTCGTAAATAGTATTGAAAGACTATTTCGAGAGGGAGTTTTTTTATGATTTGGACAAAACGTAGATTACTGATCGCTGTTGCGATGAGCGATACATTAACTAGTAAGCAATTCTATGAATTATTTATTCGGCTGGAAGAAGATATGTCTCTAAACGAATCCTTTGTTTTAGGGGATTTAAAGTATTCATTACCTGAAGAAACAAATAAGTGGATAGAGTCAATGGATTGGGATTTCGAGATTAAAAGATTACAAGAACAAAAAGTTAAGGTGTTAACCATTGTGGATGGCGCTTATCCTCAAAGATTGAAGGAAATATACTTGCCTCCTATTGTATTATTTTATAGAGGAAACTTGTCACTCATAAATCAGAGAGCAGTTGCTATTGTAGGATCAAGAGATCATTCGAAATATGCTAAAGATTGTATTCATGAATTAATCCCAAACATCGTTAACGATGGTATAGTCGTCGTTAGTGGATTAGCACGTGGTGTTGATACATTAGCCCATGAAGAAACCCTTAAAACTAGTGGTAACACTATTGCAGTTATTGGAAGTGGATTGGATGTCGTGTATCCACCTGAAAACGCCAATCTTTATGATCTAATCTCTAAAAGAGGTTTAATTCTTTCAGAATATCCATTGCAGAGTCGACCTTTAAAATTTCATTTTCCATACCGCAATCGCATCATCGCCGGACTTAGTCATGGAGTATGTGTCATAGAAGCAAAAGAGAAAAGCGGAAGCCTCATTACAGCGAATCTAGCTTTAAGTGAAAATAGAGAAGTTTTTGCAGTCCCAGGAAGTATTTTTTCTACCCATTCAAAGGGGACAAATAGCCTAATTGAAGCGGGAGCGTGTCTAGTTTCGAGCGGTGAAATAATCTCTAAGAACATTAAATATTTTCCTTAAAAACGAAATCTAATAGTTTAAGAGATTGTTTTGTTGCCTTGACAAAAAGAATGTGTTTAGATATGATGACAAAAGATAATTTAAGCAATCTCACTATTCTCGGGCTTTCTTGGCTTGAGAGAACTGTTAGATAGAGTGGATTAGGGAAGGAGCCATTTAATGGTGAAGCAGAATCTAGTAATTGTAGAGTCTCCTACAAAAGCTAAAACCATTGAACGCTATTTAGGAAAAAATTTTAAAGTAGTTGCTAGTAAAGGGCACCTACGTGATTTACCTAAAAGTAAAATGGGCGTAGATATTGAACATAATTATGAACCTCATTATATTTCAATTCGTGGGAAAGGTGATTTGATCAAGTCACTAAAAAAAGAAGCAGCAAAAGCAGATGCTGTTTATCTCGCGAGTGACCCGGATAGAGAAGGGGAAGCTATTTCTTGGCATTTAGCTCATTTATTAGGACTCGATTTAAACGCACCTATTCGTGTGGAATTTAATGAGATTACAAAAGATGCAATTAAAGAAGCGTTCAAGAATCCAAGAAAAATCGACATGGATTTAGTGGATGCACAACAAGCACGTCGTATTTTGGACCGTCTTGTGGGTTACACTTTATCTCCTATTCTATGGAAGAAAGTGAAAAAGGGTCTTAGTGCCGGTCGTGTTCAAAGTATTGCTGTGAAGTTGATTATTGATCGCGAAAATGAAATTAAAGCATTCGTTCCAGAAGAATACTGGACTCTTGAAGGACAATTCAAGAAAGAAAAGAAAGCTTTCACTGCAAATTATTACGGTACAAGTGCACAAAAAGCAAATTTAGAAAAAGAAAAAACAGTAAAAGCGGTTATGTCTGAGCTTTCAGAGAAGAAACCATTTACTGTAACAAAAGTGACGAAGAAAGAACGTCGTCGCAATCCTGCAGCACCATTTACAACAAGTAGTTTGCAACAAGATGCGTCAAATCGATTAAACTTCAGAACACGTAAAACGATGATGGTAGCACAACAACTTTATGAAGGGGTATCGCTTGGACGTAGTGGATCTGTCGGTTTAATTACGTATATGCGTACAGACTCAACTCGTATCTCAGCATCAGCTCAAAATGAAGCTTCTGAGTTCATTGAGAAAGAGTTTGGTAAAGAATACTGTCTTGCTACTAAACGCGCCGTAAAGAACGCTGAGGGAGCTCAGGATGCGCATGAAGCAATCCGTCCATCTTCAGTTCTTCGTACACCGGATTCAATCGCAAGTTATTTAACGAAAGATCAATTAAAATTATACACTTTGATATGGTCACGCTTCGTGGCGAGTCAAATGACTGCAGCGGTCTATGACACTGTACAGGTTGATTTAGAACAAAATAATCATGTGTTTAAAGCGAACGGGTCAACGATTAAGTTCGCTGGGTATCAAAAAGTTTACCAAGATAATGCAGAAGCGAAAAAAGGAAATGTACTTCCTGAGATGAAAGTTGGAGATGAAGTTCAATTAGCAAAACTAAATCCTGAACAACATTTCACGCAACCACCTGCACGTTATTCTGAAGCGACTTTAATTAAAACACTAGAAGAAATCGGTGTTGGTCGTCCATCAACATACGCACCAACAATTGAAACAATCCAAAAACGTTACTACGTTAAACTAGTTTCTAAGCGTTTTGAACCAACAGAACTTGGTTATGTAGTACATCAAATCATTGAACAATATTTCCCAAATATTGTCGATACTCATTTCACTGCTTCAATGGAAGATAATCTCGACCTTGTTGAAGAAGGAAAAGAAGAGTGGGTACAAGTCATCGATAAGTTCTACCAACCATTCAAGGTTGAAGTGGATAAAGCAGAAGTTGAAATCGAGAAAGTTCAGATTAAAGATGAACCAGCTGGATTTAACTGTGAAAAATGCGGACACCCAATGGTCATTAAATTAGGTCGTTTTGGTAAATTCTACGCATGTAGCAACTTCCCAGAATGTCACCATACGCAAGCAATCGTGAAAGATATTGGCATTACTTGCCCAACATGTGGTAAAGGCAAAGTGATTGAGCGTAAATCGAAGAAGAATCGCTTGTTCTACGGTTGTGATCGTTATCCTGAATGTGAGTTTGTATCATGGGATAAACCAATCGGACGTAATTGTCCAAAATGTGACCACTACTTAGTAGAGAAAAAAGGTCGCGGTGGAAAACAAATTGCATGTAGCAATTGCGATTATAAAGAAGCTGTGCAAAAATAAGGATAAAGAGCACTAAGAGAAATCTAGGTGCTCTTTTTTGCGCGTATTATTTCAGCGTGTTGATTTATTCGCAGTGGTTTATTGACGTTCTTTTTCTGAGGGTGATGTCTCGTATCCTCGTAGTTGAACTCGGAAAAGCAGAAACGACGTCCACTTCGACAAACATCCACACGACTGGTTCCGAGTCCTTTGCGGTGTTTGTCTCCAGTGATTCGTTTCATAACGCTTTTCCTCGTATCCTAAATGTTAAATTTACTTTAATTGTCGTAATAATTTTGACAATTCGGTTGTAAGAAAGTGCTTTCTGTGCTAAAGTTAACAAGGGGAGGAAGACGATGAAGAACGAAATGCAAGATTTTTTAACGTATTTAAAAGTTGAACGACGCTATTCGCCAGAGACGATTCATGCGTATGAACGCGATATTCAACACTTCTATGATTATTTAACAGAAGTTCCAATTCATTCTTGGAATGAAGCGTCTGTTGTTGATGTTCGGATTTATCTCGGGGTATTGCACCGCGAAAACTATAACCGTTCGAGTATTTCTCGTTTTCTTTCAAGTTTACGTTCGTTTTATCATTTTCTAGTTGAAAGAGGCGTTGTTGAAAATAATCCATTTGCTTCTGTTAGTTACAAGAAAGGTAAAATGCGTTTACCGGAATTTTTCTATGAAGATGAGATTGAAAAATTTATTGATTCTATTGATGGAAATCAGTCTTTAGACCAACGTAGTAAGGCTCTAGTAGAAGTATTATATGCTACAGGTATGCGTGTCAGTGAGTTAACTAATTTAACTCTTGAGCAATTAGACCTTGAAAATAGCATTATCCTCGTTATCGGTAAAGGATCTAAAGAACGCTATGTTCCGATTGGAGACTTTGCAAGAACGGCCTTAGAGACGTATCTTGAAGAAGGACGTAAAGACTTGATGGCGAAAGAACGTAAAGAGCATTCCTTTGTATTTGTAAATCATTTAGGAGACCCACTTACAACGAATGGAGTTCGTTATATTTTAGAAAAACTGATTCAAGAAAGTGGACTGACCCTTAAGATTCATCCGCATATGCTTAGACATACGTTTGCGACGCATCTGTTAAATAACGGAGCAGATATGCGAACCGTGCAAGAGCTCTTAGGACATGTAAGTCTCAGTTCGACTCAAATTTATACACACGTAACGAAGGAAGCTCTTCAACAAAATTACCAATTATATTTTCCAAGGTCTAAAGCTGGGAAGAGTGAATTTGATGCAAGTACCTTTAATAAGAACAATGGAGGAAAATCATGACTACAATTTGTGCAGTAAAAAAAGATAACCAAGTGGCGATGGCTGGCGACGGTCAAGTAACAATGGGTGAAAAAGTGATTATGAAAGGAACCGCTCGTAAAATCCGTCGTATTTTCGACAATCAAGTCCTTGTTGGATTTGCAGGAGGGGTTGCGGATGCAATCACTTTAGAAGAGATGTTTGAAGATAAACTCAAACAATTTAAAGGGAACTTACAGCGTGCAGCGATTGAAATGGCAAAGCAATGGAGAAGTGACCGTGGTTTACAAAAATTAGAAGCGATGTTAATCGTAATGAATAAAGAACAAGTGCTACTTGTTTCAGGGACTGGTGAAGTGATTGAACCAGACGATGGAATTCTAACAATCGGGTCTGGTGGAAACTATGCTTTATCAGCTGCTAGAGGTCTCTTAAGATTTGGAGATGCAAGTTTAACAGCAGAAGATATCGCTCGTGAAAGTTTAAAAATAGCTTCAGAGATTGATATTTTTACAAATGATAATATCATCACGGAAACGTTAGCGTAAGGAAGTGTATGTATGCAAGCAAATATTAGTAAAACACCTAGAGAAGTAGTCAGTGAATTAGATCAATTCATCGTTGGACAACACGATGCTAAACGTGCTTTAGCGGTGGCTCTTCGAAATCGTTACCGTCGTTTGTTATTAGACGAAGAAATGAAGAAAGAAGTGACTCCAAAAAATCTATTAATGATTGGACCTACTGGGGTTGGTAAAACAGAATTAGCTCGTCGTCTTGCGAAATTAGTTGACGCACCATTTGCAAAAGTAGAAGCGACTAAATTTACTGAAGTAGGTTATGTTGGCCGTGATGTTGAATCAATGGTTCGTGACTTAGTTGAAAACGCGATTCAAATCGTTACAAAATTAAAACAAGAAGAAGTGAAACCACAAGCTTTTGATAAGGCCGTTAAGAAACTAGCGAAGATTCTTAAACCTGGGATTATGAAAAAGGTTTCGAATCCGCAACAAGATTCACTCCTTAGTATGTTTCAACAAATGGGAATCCAAAATCCTGGTATTGAACCTGAGATGAAAGAAGAAGTCACAGAAGAGATTGCCCAAAAACGACGTGATATTGAGCAACAATTAAGGAATGGCCTTCTCGATTCTAAAGAAGTAACCATTGAATTAACAGAGAAACCAATGAGTATGGCGGGCTCTGGCAATCAAATGGAACAAATGATGCAATTTCAATCAGTTCTTGACCAAATGACTCCTAAGAAGAAAATTAGCCGTACTGTTACGGTGAAAGAGGCTTTAGAACTATTAACAGAAGAAGAAGCTAATCATTTAATCAATCAAGAAGATATGCATGCAGAAGCGTTGAAGCTAGCAGAAACTTCAGGGATTATCTTTATTGATGAGATTGATAAGATTGCTGCTAAAGGCCATAACGGTGGTGAGGTTTCTCGCGAAGGTGTTCAACGAGACATCTTACCGATTGTTGAAGGAAGCCAAGTCAATACGAAGTACGGTGT
>CAUQUY010000017.1:0-24855 GCA_963521405.1 uncultured Streptococcus sp. | reverse complement strand
ACATAGTAGTGAATATCGTTTACGTTTGAGATGATTTTTGTTTGGTACGCCTTGAAGAAGATAAGTGTCTTCTTAGTAGCTCCCGCGTACTTTTCAAGAACTTCTTGTTTCAACGCATCCATTTCAGTCGCAATGGCTTCAATCGGATTACCAGAAGCATCTGTTGGAATTAACTCCTGTACTTCCACATTGCCTTTTGTTTCATCTTTCACGGTTAAATTCTCGTTGTATTTCTTCGCATCTTCTTGTTCGACTTGAATAATACGTTTGAATTCTTCTTCATTGAACTGATCTGCCATAATGCGGTGAATTGTTAATAATTCAAAAATCAAAATAAGAAACGTTAAAATCCCAATGACCCAGAAAATCGTTTTATTCATTTTTTTCTTAGGTCTTTTCTTCTTAGGCTTTTTCCCACCAAAGAGTTCTTTTTCTTCCAGTTCCTCAAGAGCTTCCTCTTCTACTACTTCTGTTTCTTCGAAGTCTTCTGGAGCTTGCATATATTTATTTTCCTTTTTTGAGTGCTCATCTTTGCCACTTTTGGCTCTTCGTTGAATGACCTTCTCCATACTCCTATACCCCTTAATCGAATACTATTTTTGTTTCTTTTGACACTCTGGGCACACTCCGTACACTTCCATACGGTGTCCTCTTACTTTAAATCCTGTCAGCTGTTCTGCAGCTTTTTCAACGTCTTCGAGTACTGGGTAATAAAGGTCCACCACTTTCCCACACACGTCGCATACGGCGTGATAATGTTGTCCTAAATCAAAGTCATAGCGGCTCGCGCTATCCCCATACGTCAATTCTTTTACGACGCCTTCTTTAATAAATAGATTTAAGTTATTATAAACAGTTGCCACACTCACTTGTGGATCCTCTTTTGTCAACGCCTTGAAGATTTCTTCGGCCGTTGGATGCGTGTGTACACTTGCTAAAAACTCAAGCATCGCAACACGTTGAGGTGTAATTCTTACCCCTTTTTTGCGAAGTTGACCAACAACTTCCTTTAATTCTTCTTTATGCATACTATTACCTGATTTCTATGTACTAAGTTTTATTTGTCATTCATTATTTTCTCAAATTTCCGGTTAAATTGCAAGTGTTTGAGTTAATATTTTTGTAACATTGTAACATTTTTGTAACAAAAGAAGACCCGCCTCTATTCGAGACGAGCCTTCTTGCTATTTTTATTTTTTGAGAAGTTTATTATATTGCATTCCTTCACGAAGAGCACTAGTGTCAGTACCCAACGCTTCTGCAATCGTATAGGCAAATTCAAAGGTTGCAGCTGGCCCACATCCCGTAATGAGTTTTCCATCTGTTTCCACGAGCTGTCCTGTATACGTTCCTTGATTGATGTCTTTTTCTACACCAGGGTAGCAAGTATATTTCTTGCCCTTGAGTAATCCTGCACGGTGTAGTGCGATTGGAGCTGCACAAATCGCTGCGATGATTTTTCCTTTTTTAGAATACTCTTTTAGTTTCTTAATAAGGAATTCATCGTCTCTTAAATGAGTCGCTCCTGGAAGACCGCCTGGTAGTACGAGCGCATCAATATCTGCCCAGTAGAATGTATCGAGTACATCATCCATTTTTACAGGAATATGATGACTACCTGTAATCACTTCACTGCTAAGTCCTACTGTGTGCACTGTGTGTCCTGCTCTTCTTAAAATATCAACCGTTGCAAGGCCTTCGATTTCTTCAAATCCTTGCGCGAAAAATACAACGACATTTGCCATTCTTTTGGCCTCCTCTTATTTTTTGAATAAGCCCATTACGCCACGTGTAATCACACGACCTACTTCACGACCCACACTTGACATAATGTTTTTAGTGAAGCGATCCATTGCTGAATCTCCGCGTTTTGTAGCCGCTTGACGTGCTTGACGCTCTAATTCTTTTTGTTCACGTTCGCGTTCTTTTTCTTCTAATTTCGCTTGTCTTTCAGCTTCTTTTTGTGCAAGGGCTTCTTGTTTTTCAGCTTCTTTACGTTCTACTTCAGCTTGTTTTTCAGCTTCTTTTTGCGCCAATTCTGCTTCTTGCTCTTGTTTGAACTGTTCATCTAATGCTGCTAATTGTTCATGAGCTGATTCACGGTCAAACATTTCTGCATATTTATCGTAGAATGCTGATTGATTGATGAGTTGTTGACGAACAAGTGGATCACCTGCATCTAATTTACTCTTAGGAGGGTAAATTGATACTACTTCTGCAAAGCTTGGAGAACCATCTTCTTGAAGTGTTGAAACAACTGCATCCCCTACTTTAAGGTTTGTAATTACTGTTACTAAATCTTGTCCATCTTCTTGACGGAAAGTTTCAGCAACTGCTTTTACGTTCTTTTGTTCAGCTGGAGTGAACGCGCGTAATCCGTGTTGCACGCGGTTCCCTAATTGGCTCGCGATAGCATTTGGAATATCCGTTGGATTTTGTGTTACGAAGAAAATACTAATTCCTTTAGAACGGATTAAACGAACGATTAATTCGATTTTCTCTTGAACTGCAGCATTGCTTTGTCCGAATAATACGTGTGCTTCATCGAAGAAGAAGACTAATTTTGGTTTATCTAAGTCCCCAACTTCTGGTAAGTTTTCGTATAATTCTGATAAGAACCATAGTAAGAATGTTGCGTATAATTTTGGTGTTTGGAATAATTTTTCAGACGCTAAAATATTGATAACTCCGCGACCAGTTTGATCTTGTTTGAATAAATCATTGATTTCAAAAGCAGGTTCACCGAAGAATTGATCTCCACCTTGTTGTTCTAATACGAGTAAGCTACGTAAAATAGAACCGATAGATTGTTGTGCGATATTTCCGTATAAATTACGTAATTCCCCAGCATGTGCGCCAACGTAATTTAACATTGCACGTAAGTCTTTAATGTCGATTAATAATAATCCTTGGTCATCGGCTACTTTAAACGCAATGTTTAAAATCCCTTCTTGAGTTTCATTTAACCCTAATAATTGCGCTAATAAGATTGGTCCCATTTCTGAGATTGTTGTACGGATATTAATTCCGTTTTCCCCAAAGACATCCCAGAAAGCAACAGGATATGAACTTGGTTCGTAGTCTTCCACATGAACTTTAGCCAATCGTTCTGCAATTTTCTCAGTCACTTCACCTTTTTCAGCAAGGCTTGCTAAGTCCCCTTTAATATCTGATAAGAATACTGGAACTCCTGCTTCGCTTAATTGCTCCGCTAACACTTTTAAAGTAACAGTTTTACCTGTACCTGTAGCACCCGCAATGACACCGTGACGGTTTAATTTATTCGCCATAAATTGAGCTGGTTTTGAACCATATCCGAAAGAAATAGTTTGAGTCATAAAACTCCTCCTTTTATTTTTATTTTTACACTTCTACAATATTACAGAAAGCGCTAAAATGCTACTAAAACGACGGCTTAGCAGTAGATTATTTGACTTATTTTGAACATCAAAGTATATTACTGTTGGACAGAATAAATTTTTTAAGGAGAACCCATTATGAAATGGAAAATTATTGCAGATTCAGGTTGTGATTTACGCGAAATCGAGAATCTTGCTCCAGATACACAGTACATTAACGTACCGCTAACAGTTCAAGTAGGTGACAAACACTATACAGATGATGCCTCTTTAGATATCGATGCTATGATGATTGAAATGTATCAATCGAAAGACCAAACAGCTTCAGCCTGCCCTAGCCCAGATGCATTCCTTGAAGCTTACAAAGGTGCAGAAAATGTCATCGCCATTACGATTACGGGTGGCTTATCAGGAAGCCAAAACAGTGCGCAACTCGCAAAAAACATGCTTTTAGAAGAAGCACCTGAAACAAATATCGAAGTGTTCGATAGTCTTTCAGCCAGCGGTGAAATGGTTCTTTTCGTACAAAAAGCCAATGAACTCATCGCACAAGGCCTCTCTTTTGAAGAAGTCGTAGCTGCGTTAAAAGATTATTTAGCAAGTACAAAACTATTATTCGCACTAGCTCGTGTCGATAACTTAGTGAAAAATGGTCGTTTAAATAAATTAGTCGGTGCCGTTATCGGAATGCTCAATATCCGCTTAGTCGGTAACGCATCCCCAGAAGGAACCTTAAACCTTCTTCACAAAGCAAAAGGTCAAAAGAAAGCTGTTCAAGCAGTTTGGTCTGAAATGAAGAAGAATGGCTACAAGGGTGGTCGCGTGGTTATTAGCCATTGCAGTAACCCAGAAATCTGTGGCTTAATTCAAGCAGCCGTTCATAGCGAATTCCCAGACGCGGATGTATCAAGCATCCATACAAGCGGTGTCTGCAGCTACTATGCAGAACAAGGCGGAATCTTAATGGGATACGAAGCTTAATCTTACGAATACGAAAAGCCTCTCTAATCACTTGGATTAGAGAGGCTTTATTTGTTTTGATTAGAATAATGCTTTTAATTCGACTTCTGGATGTTTATCTTTGAACCAGTTTAAGGCAAATTGGTTTTCAAATAAGAAGACTGGTTGGTCAAATCGGTCACGACATAATAAGTTACGGCTTGATGACATATTTGGATCCAGTTGTTCTTCGTCAATCCAACGAGCAATCTTACTTCCGATTGGTGTCATAACTACCTCTGCATTATATTCATTTAACAAGCGGTATTGGAACACTTCGAATTGAAGTTGACCAACGGCACCAAGGATATATTCTCCTGTATGGTACGTCTTGTACAATTGGATGGCTCCTTCTTGTACTAACTGCTCGATTCCTTTATGGAATGATTTTTGTTTCATCACGTTTTTCGCAGCCACTTTATTAAAGATTTCAGGCGTAAATTGTGGTAGTGGTTCGAACTGAACAGGAGTTTTTCCTGAGTAAATCGTATCTCCGATTTGGAAGTTCCCTGTATCGTAAAGTCCGATGATATCCCCTGCTACGGCTGCTTTCACCGTTTCACGGCTATCGGCCATGAATTGCGTTGTATGAGATAATTTCATTTTCTTTTGCGAACGGTTCACTGTAATATCCATCCCTGGAGTAAATTCTCCTGAACAGATACGTACAAATGCGATACGGTCGCGGTGGGCTGGGTTCATGTTTGCTTGAATCTTGAAAATGAATCCTGTGAATTGTTCTTGAAGTGGATCAACGAGTTCTCCTGATTCAGTTTTCTTTGCAGATGGACTTGGCGCAAAGTCAACGAATGCGTCTAAGAATGTTTGAACCCCAAATCCTGTTAAGGCTGACCCGAAGAATACAGGCGTTAATTTACCAGCCGCAATCTTCTCTTCATCAAACGCATTTCCTGCTTCTAATAAGAGTTGAGCGTCTTCGATGGCTTGGCTATAAAGCGTAGATTGTTTGAACGCATAATCGCCGTCCACTTCGCCATCTTCGTTTAATGGTAAGAAGTCATTATCATCGTTTTCTTCTGGATGCATCAATTCTACACGTTTGTTGTAAATATCATATAACCCAAGGAATGTTTTCCCCATCCCCATTGGCCAGTTCATTGGATACGCGTCAATGCCTAATACTTCTTCTAATTCCGCGATTAATTCTAACGGTTCACGTCCATCACGGTCTAATTTGTTGATAAATGTGAAGATTGGAATTCCACGCATACTACAAACTTCGAATAATTTCTTCGTTTGCGGCTCAATCCCTTTAGCACTGTCGATGACCATCACGGCACTATCCACGGCCATTAATGTACGATACGTATCTTCTGAGAAGTCCTCGTGCCCTGGTGTATCCACGATATTAATGTGATTGCCATCGTATTCCACTTGCATTACTGAACTCGTAACAGAAATTCCACGTTGTTTTTCGATTTCCATCCAGTCAGATTTTGCAAACTTCCCTGTTTTCTTCCCTTTTACAGTACCGGCCTGACGAATCGCACCCCCGTATAAGAGTAATTGTTCTGTAATCGTTGTTTTCCCAGCATCCGGGTGGGAAATAATCGCAAAGGTTTTGCGAGATTGTACTTCTTCTTTTAAGTGTGACATGAGTATCTCCTTCGTGTTTATTCTCAAGTATTATAGCCGATTTTCACGATTTTTAAAAGTTTAAAAACACCCTCTAGAATGATTTGAGAAAGTGCGGTATACTTATAGACAGTAAAATGTCTTTCAGGAGGTCGCTCAATGTCGAAAGAATTACCCATTATTTATATTAGTTTAACTGGAAATACACACAACTTTGTCACTCGTTTAAAAGACCATTTACGCTTTTTGGACCCCTCTTTAAACGTGACACTAACGAATGTGAAAGACCTTGTCAAAGGCCAAGAAGACTACTTTAAAGTAGGAAAACCATTCGTTGCGTTTCTTCCAACTTACTTAGAGGGTGGAAATGGCGTGGACAATGGAGACGTCGAAGTCTTAACGAATCCTCTAGGCGATTTCTTAGCCTATGAACATAATTACGCACATTGCTTTGGCGTCATTGGTAGCGGAAATCGTAACTTCAATAAGCAATTCTGCCTCACTGCTCGTCAATATTCTGAGCGTTTTGGCTTTCCAGTGCTCGATGAATTTGAGCTACGTGGAAGTAACCGCGATGTAGAGCGCATTGCCGCAATGCTTCTTGAAAAAATCTAAACACATAAATAGGCCCGCAGAAAATTTCTGCGAGCCTTTCTTTTTATTTAAAATAGTTTTTGCATTTCTCACTAAAGCCAACTAACGCTTCAATGGTTGCTGGTTCCATCGCGGTATGTCCTGCAGCCTGTGCAAAGATAAGTTCTGCGCCATCGACAGCTTGAGCGAGTTCAAACGCCGCACTAGGCAAGCAATCCACATCATAACGTCCGTGAACGATATGCATTGGAATTCCTTTGAACGCATCTGCACGGTTCAAGATGTAATTATCGTCTTTCACAAAACAATGATGGTAGAAGAAATGGCATTCCATACGCGCAATCGTTAGCGCTCCGCGAATCCCCGCTTCATCCCAGACAATCGGATCATACGGAATCAACTTCACGAGCCCATGTTCCCACTCTGCCCACGCACGCGCTACCTCTAAGCAAATCGATTCATCTTCTGACGTTAATCGTTTGTAGTACGCATTGACTAACTCTCCTTGTTCTTCCACTGGAATCGGCGCTTTAAACTTCTCAAAGTTCTCTGGATAAAAATGAGACGCCCCATCTTGGTATAACCAATCGACATCGCTTTGACGACCTAGGAAGATGCCACGAAGCATTAATCCTACGACACGTTCACGGTGTGCAATGGTGTAATGTAAGGCCAGTGTTGTCCCCCAGCTACCACCAAAGACAAGCCATTTTTCAATCCCTAATGCTGTACGGATTTTCTCCATATCGGCCACTAAATCATGCGTCGTGTTCTCTTCTAAAGATGCAAATGGAGTACTTTTTCCACATCCACGTTGGTCGAATTGGATGATGCGATAGAACTCCGGATCAAAAAACTGACGATTCACAGGAGACGATGCCCCTCCTGGTCCCCCATGTAACACAACCACTGGATGACCTAGGGGATTCCCTGACTCTTCTACATAAACGGTATGCAAGGGGCTCACTGGAATCATGTGTTCCTTGTAGATTTCGATTTCTGGATATAATTCTGTTCTCATTTCTTGGCTCCTTTAATCACTTCTTGTACTCTCTTTTGAAACTCAGGTAAGACTTCTTTTTCAAACCATGGATTTTTGGCCATCCATCTACGGTTTAGAGGTGACGGATGTACGAGAGGAAACATCTTTGGTAAGTACTCTTTATACGCCTTCACCGTTTCCGTTAAGTTTTTCTTCTTTGTGTCTTTTAAATAATAATCTTGCGCGTATTTTCCAACTAAAACAATAAGTTTAATTTCCGGCATTAAGGCTAGCGTTTCCTCGTGCCATTTTTCGGCAAAACCTTTGCGAGGTGGAAGGTCTCCAGATTTACCCTTTCCTGGATAATAATAATCCATCGGAACCACTGCAAATAAATCGGATTGATAGAAGAAATCTCGAGTTACGCCCATCCAGCTTCTTAAGTTGTCGCCACTTTGGTCATTCCAAAACAGACGACTCTCTTGCGCTTTAATACCAGGCGCTTGCCCTACAATCAGAATTTTTGCTTTACGTGGTGCAGAAAATAAAGGTGCTATGCCTTCTTTTGTATACTCTGCATTTTGAGGATCGGCCTCAATTTTTTTGATTAATTCCTCTAATTTCGTCATGTTCATTCCACCCTTCTCACTTAGCATACTCCGATAGGGCAACTTGTGCAAATGCTTCACGACTTCATGCAAAAAAACACCTAACCTCACGTGTGAGATTAGGTGCTTCCACTATTTTATTTTAAGCGCGGTGTTTTCAAAGTACGAGGGAGTGTTTTGCTTGAAAGCACTCGTGGTAATGTATGTGATTTTTCTTTTGATGCTGGACGGTATGAAACCGGTCTTGTAGCACGTGTATCAACATACATTTCTCTTGAAGTATTTGAACGACTTGTAGCCGATTGTAGCGCTTGTTTTGTTGCTTGTTTTTTCGCTTGTGAGCGAAGTTTTGGATCTGAAACTTTATTTCGCGGACGATATACACGCTGCGGTACAGCTTCTGTAGCGACTACTGGAGTGCTTGTGCCTTGTGCTCTAGTTGCAGGAGCATTCGCCCCATTTCTTTGAGCAGAACGCGTATTTCCAGTTCGAGCTCTACGATTATTCTTGCGCGCCTTATTTTGTTTTCCTTTAATTCCGAAGAAAACAGCGATGATAAGGACGATATAAAATATTCCCTTACCGAGTCCTTCACCAATTTTGTCCGTATCTAGTTGATCAAAGAAGTTATCAATCTGATCAAAGATATCTTTGCTTTCAGAGCCTTTTGAGTCACTCGCGTTTGAATTATTGGAATTTGAACTATTGGCGTTTGAACTCTTTTCGTTTGAGTTTGTAGCTTTCGCAGCCGTAGTAGTTTCCACTTTGTCCTTGGCATTTGCTAAGTCTTCTAGAAATTTTGTTCGTTCTTTGTCAGTTGCCGTAAATTGAAACGCTTTTGTGACTTTCCCATCTTCGACAGGAATCAAATCATAATAGATAACATTGTGGTCTTCAATGGTCTCAACAAATGATTGAACTATGAGGCTATTATCTGTATCTCGATATACGTAAAGTCGAATACCGCCCTTCCCTGTCGGAAGGTTTTTAATTTGAACGGGAACTTTAATCTCTTTATATTGAGGGTTATTATAAGTTAACTTAATCGTCACTGTCGCATTATAATCTTCCCCATCCACAAAGTTGATTTTTTGTTCAAAGGCGCCTTGTATCTTCATCTTTGTGGTGTCTACCGGTTGTGGAGTTTCAGCATTGACTGTTGAAACACGTGCAAAGGTTCCTACTAACAATAAAGTGGCAATCAGTACCGCAAGCCATTTCAACCCAAAGAAAGATTTGTTAGCTTGTTGTTTCATGATTATTTACCTGCTTCGTCCCAAACTTTACGTCCTGATGCTAATGAAGCAATGTTTTCAGCGATTTTTGCGTTGTTTTGACCGTCCATTAATACAACTGTATTGTTTGGACCTTCAGCAAGAGCTTTTTTAGCGTCGATTGCTAAGTATTCTAACGCAGCAGCATTTAAGTTAGATTCGTTTAATGCATTGTTGATAGCTGTTAATTGAGCAACAGTTGCTTGAGTGTCAATTGCGATTTTTTCAGCATGTGCACGAGCATCTGCTAATAATTTGTTGTTTTGAGTTCTTGTATCCATTTCAACTGTTTTTTGACGAGCGTCAGCAGCGATTAACGCAGCATCACGTTCACGGTCAGCAGTGATTTGTTTGTTCATCGCTTCAACGATGCTTTGTGGAGGAATTACTTCACCGATGTTTACACGGTCAATTGTAACCCCATAAGAGTCTGTTTTACCGAATACACGTTGGTTTAAATCAGTGTTGATTTTGTTAGTACCACCAAGGATTTCAGCCATTGTCATTGTACCGATAATGTCACGTAATTCGTTTTGGATATCTAAAAGTAATAATCCTTCTGGGTTTGTGTTTCCATATAAGTATTCTTCAAGATTATCTACGTGGTATTTAGCTGAAGCGTCAATTGTTAAGTTAACGTTGTCTTTTGTGATGATTTCTTGAGGATCTAAGTCTAATGAACGTTGACGCATATCCACAACGTAAGCAATGTTACGAATGATTGGTGTTACAAAGTGTAACCCTGGTCCTAATTCTCCAACATAACGTCCGAATGATTGAACAGCAGCTTTGTGTCCTTGTTGGACGATACGAATTGATTTGAACGCAATAATTAATAAGATTAATACTACGGCGATAATTAAGATTGTTACTGGCATTTTTAATTTCCTTCTTTCTAAATAGTTACATATACTAATTTTTCTGGATTGATTTCCTCAATCACTTTTACATATACCAACCCATCCTCGTAGTCAATGACTTCAAGTGGTTGTCCTTCTTCGACTGACATAACATCCAAAATTTTATATGGATAGTTCCGTCCTCGGTAATTAAACGTTCCGAAGACTTGTTCGGAGAACGCCTTAAACTGTCCATGCAATAATGATTTAATTGCGTCGGGCCAGTTTTCAACTTTTTTCTGATGACTTTCGACTTCATTTTCAATGACCGTCCGGAAATAAGTTGATACGTCTGTTGAGATAATCTTCAAAAATGCTTCTTTTAAAGAGGGCTCAATCGTAAAGTTAATCCGTTCAGTCTTATTTTCGTTCGACCATGGTTGTTTTCTCATACCCATTCTCCTTTCTTTATATCTCTTGATGAACATATTATAACACGTCCTGAATATAATACAAGTGTAATATCTCGTAAAATGTAAAATTTTCACCTAGAGTGCATTTTCGTTCAAAAACATTGATATAACAAGGATTATTTTATATGAGAATAGCCAAATTTCTGAGCAAATAATATTAAGAAACTATAAAATTCAAAAAACATAATATATTGTGTGTTTTTCTGCTATAAAAAAAGCATCTAACTTCTTGTTAGATGCTTATCTATATTTTTTTCCAAGTTCAAGTGCTTTTTTTCTGTACTCTTCAAAAGAAATTTTATCATTTTCATACAAATCATATAATTCGTCCGATGCTTTCTTTAATTCTGGTCTAGAATCATAGTATCTCTCATACAATTCCGCTAATCGTTTTTCTCTTTCTATATATTCTTCACTAATCATAAACATATACCTCGATTTATATTTATCATTAAACTACTACAAACATATAATTAATAAAGAGTATATTCAATAGAGTGATGAATAAAAATAGCCAAGAAATATAATTCCATCACCTTACAAAAGTATATGAAAGTTGTTATTTCAACATTTTTAGCTTTACATTGCTTATAACTGTATACTTGAATAAGTTTAACTCTTAATCAGCAAAGTACATCTCCACACTCACGGTAACAATGAAAAATACAATCAGATTGTTTTTTTCACTATTAAAACTTCAAGGATAATCTAAAAGCAGGAGTTAATCTTCCTTCTTTTGTAGTTTTTCAGCATATTCAGTTAATGCACTACCTGTTTTTATAGTTAAATTTTCTATTTTTCGTTCGCCTCTAACTAATCTACCTAAGATAGATAAATTCACTCCAGTTTCTTTATTAATTCGATATTGCGTTACATTGCTAAGGAGCCATTCGATTTTATCTGTATCTACTTTCATGTTATCACCTACTTAAATATAAACCATACTATTAAAGCAATAAAAATAAGCCATGCTACAAATGCTTTACAGTCAAAGGCGTGTTTAGTTATTTTGAAATTCATTTTCATTTTCTATTACTATATGATACAATCTGGTAAAGGAGTGAGGCTATTCGCCCCACTCGATTTCCCACTCGATTGTGAAGAATACTAAGTTGGTTTTAAAGGTTACTTTCGTTTTCTTCTTTTTGAGTGGTTTTTTCTTTACCTTTTTGTCTCATATTTTCCTTTCTTTATTGTTTAGGTTGTCTCACCCGCAATTACAGCATATCACTTCAGTATTACGTCATCAATACTTTTATTAAATATCTTTAAAAATAAAATTGTGTGACAGTTTGTTTTGGAAAGCGATTCTCCTCTTTCTTTTGAGCTACTTCCTTCCTTCATTTCACGTTTTAAAGAAAAACAATTGGCTTGAAACTATTATCAAACCGTACGATCTTAAAAAGATAACTATTCACGGTTTCCGTCATAGTCATTGCTCACTACTCTTTGAAATGGGTACCCCTATTCAAGTAGTTCAGGAAAGATTAGGACACACTAACATCAAAACTACTATGGATATTTATACTCATGTAACAGAAAAGCAAAGAGATGAAATAGCAGATAATTTTGCTAAATATGTCAATTTTTAACAATTTCTGGTACTATTTCTGGTACTTTTATAAAAATACAAAAAAAAGCAACCCTAGAAACGTTGTTAAATCAATGTTTCTAGGGTGTTACTATAAACTAACCTACGCTACCTTCCATCTCGTACGCAATTAAACGGTTTAGTTCAACAGCGTATTCCATTGGAAGTTCTTTTGTAAATGGTTCAACGAATCCCATAACAATCATCTCTGTTGCTTCTGACTCGCTAATTCCGCGACTCATCAAGTAGAACAACTGCTCTTCTGAGATTTTTGATACTTTGGCTTCGTGCTCAAGTGCAACTTTATCATTATGAATTTCATTAAATGGAATCGTGTCTGATTTCGACTTGTCATCCATAATAATCGTGTCACATTCGATATGCGAAATAGAATAATCTGATTTCTTCCCAAAGGTTACTTGACCACGGTAGTTTACCGCTCCACCATCTTTCGCAATCGATTTTGAAACGATTGAACTTGAAGTATGTGGCGCATTATGAATCATCTTCGCACCTGTGTCTTGGTGTTGGCCTTCTCCGGCAAAAGCAATGGATAACATTGTACCCTTCGCGTATGGTCCTTCTAGGAAGACGGATGGATATTTCATCGTTGTCTTCGCCCCAAGGTTTCCATCTATCCACTCAACAGTTGCATGAGCAGCAGCTTTGGCACGTTTCGTTACTAAGTTATATACGTTATCCGACCAGTTTTGAATCGTTGTATAACGGCAGTAACCACCCTCTTCAACGAAGATTTCTACGATAGCCGCATGCAAGCTGTTTGAAGAATACGTTGGCGCTGTACATCCTTCAACATAGTGCACGCTGGCTCCTTCGTCTACGATAATGAGCGTACGTTCGAATTGTCCCATGTTTTGGTCGTTGATACGGAAGTACGTTTGAAGCGGCACATCACATTTCACGCCTTTTGGCACATAGATGAACGTTCCACCAGACCATACAGCTGAGTTTAACGCTGCTAATTTGTTGTCTGTTGGTGGTACTAATTTTGCAAAATACTTTTTGAATAATTCAGGATACTCTTTTAATGCTGAGTCTGTATCTGTAAAGATGATTCCCAGTTTATCGAATTCTTCTTTCATATTATGGTAAACCACTTCAGACTCGAATTGCGCAGAAGCACCGGCTAAATACGCACGCTCTGCTTCTGGAATCCCGATTTTCTCGAAAGTATCTTTAATCTTCTCAGGAACATCATCCCAAGAACGTGCTGGCTTATCGCTGGCACGTTTGAAGTACGTAATCGCATCAAAATCAATGTCTGATAGGTCCGCACCCCATGTTTGCATTGGCATATTTTCGAATGTCTTCAATGATTTTAATCGGAAATCAAGCATCCATTGTGGCTCGTTTTTCACTTGTGAAATCGTACGAACGACTTCTTCGCTTAATCCCATTCCTGTTTCATAAACAGGTGTTACATCCTCGTGAAAGCCATATTTGTAATCGGCTAATTCAGGAACTCCACTCATTTTGTCACCACTTTCTTATGCTTTTTCATTTTCTACGGCACGTTCTAATGCTTTCCACGCAAGAGTGGCACATTTAATACGTGCTGGGAATTTTTGAACACCGGCAAGTAACGCCGCATCCCCTAAAGGTTCTTCGTCCACGGTTTCACCTTGCACCAGACTTGAGAAATCTTCTGCTAAAGCAATCGCTTCGTCAACTGTCTTTCCAATAATTGCATCACTCATCATGCTGGCACTCGCCATACTAATCGTACAGCCATGTCCGTCAAAGTGAACATCTTCAATCACGCCGTTGTCATTTACAATCAGTTGCAATTGCAACACATCTCCACACGTTGGATTATTAAATTCAATCGTTGGAATGCTCGCATCATCCACCAATCCTTTATGGTGCGGATGAGACGAATGATCCAGAATCACCTGACGATAAAGCTGATCTAATTTAGATAAGGCCATATTGGAAAAACTCCTTTACTTTTTCTAATGCTTCTAAAAACAAGTCTGCTTCTTGAAGCGTGTTATAAATATAAAAACTTGCACGGCATGTTGCCGGTACATCGAGCCACCTCATTAAAGGTTGCGCGCAATGATGTCCTGCGCGAACCGCAAATCCTTCCATATCAAGCGCTGTTGCAACGTCGTGTGGATGGATGCCATCAATGGTAAAACTAATGACTCCAGAATGCTGTGCTGGGTCACTTGGCCCGTAAACCGTCACACCTTCCATCTCTTGCATTTTTGGTAAGAGATAAGAGACTATTTCTTGTTCATGCTGATGGATATTCTCCATACCGATTTCTTCTAAATAATCAATGGCTGCGGCCAGTCCAATGGCTCCTGCGATATTTGGAGTGCCGGCTTCGAATTTCCACGGCAATTCATTCCATGTGCTCTCTTGGTCGTACACAAAATCAATCATTTCTCCGCCAAATTCGACTGGATTCATCTCTTGAAGAAGGGCTTTTTTTCCATATAAGACGCCAATGCCTGTTGGAGCAAGCATCTTATGTCCACTAAAGGCATAAAAGTCACAGTCTAACTCTTGGACATCCACTCTTTGATGTGGCGCTGCTTGAGCACCATCCACAACGAGGATGCCTCCTACTGCGTGAACCATTTCAGCAACACGCTTCACATCTGTTACTGTTCCAAGCACGTTTGAAGCATGGTTTATTGAAACAATTTTTGCCTTTTGGGTTAAGGCTGCTCCTGCTGCTTCAAGGTCTAATTCGCCCTCTTTCGTTAATGAAAAATAACGTAAGACGGCTCCCGTTTGTTTGGCCGCTTGTTGCCAAGGTACCACATTCGAATGGTGCTCAGCAGGGCTAATCCAAATTTCGTCTCCTTCTTGGAGGCGATTCGGCGCAAACCCTTGTGCAACCCAGTTTAAGCTAGTTGTCGTTCCACGCGTAAAGAGCACTTCTTTTGTGCTACTAGCGTTAATAAATTTCGCTACTTTAGTTCGAGATGCTTCGTATAAGTCAGTGGCTTCCTGAGCCAGTGTATGCACCCCACGATGAATATTGGCATTATGAGTTGCGTAGAATTTCTCAACAGCTTCTACGACTGGACGTGGCTTTTGGGTTGTGGCTGCATTGTCTAAATAGACTAGCACTTCATCGTTGACTTCACGCTTTAATATTGGAAAGTCTTCTCGAATCGTTTTACTAATCATAGCTAGCATACAACTTTTGTTCAATCATGTCCACAAGTTCTTTTTGAAGAGCACTTGAAGGAATTGAACGAATCACGGCTCCTAAGAATCCACGAATGACTAGGCGTTTTGCCTCAGCTTCTGAAATTCCACGGCTTGTTAAGTAGAATAATTGTTCATCATCCACTTGCCCCACGCTCGCTGCGTGTCCTGCCGTTACTTCATTTTCATCGATTAATAAAATTGGGTTCGCGTCTCCACGTCCGCCTTCTGAAAGCATCAGTACACGGCTTTCTTGTTGAGCGTCTGCGAATTTCGCACCTTTAATAATATGTCCAATTCCGTTAAACGTTAAGGTTGATTTATCTAAAATAACCCCGTGTTGTAGGATATGTCCTACTGAATGTGGCGCATAGTTTGTCACACGTGTATCGATTCCTTGAACTTGGCGTCCTGTAGAAATACCGATGACGTTTACTTGTGAATGAGAACCGTCTCCGCGTAATTCAGAGTCGAAGTCCGCAATCACATTTCCGTCATTCATAATGCCCAGTGCCCAGTTAATCGTTGCATCTTTTTCAAGATATCCACGACGGTTCACATACGCATCTGTTGATTGACCTAAAGTATCTACAGCCGCAAACTGAACTTTCGCCCCTTGTTTTGCGATTACTTCTACTACAATGTTGGCTGTGTTCTTTTTGTCACCGACACTTTCAAAACGTTCTACATAAGAGACCGAGCTGTTTTCGTCTGCCACGATTAACACGTGCTTCACGAACGCTTCGTCCACTAAGTTGTTTTGAACGAAATGAGATTCAATAATATCTTTTACGTCTACATTTTTTGGAATATAAATAAATACTCCTGAGTTGACCATAGCAGCGTGGTAAGCTGTTAAGCTATCTTCTTCAACTGGTACTGCCTTTGTCATATAGTACGGTTTTACGAGCTCTGGATATTGTTCCAAGGCATCGAATAAATCCATCACGAGAACGTCTTTCAATGCTGTTTCAACATTCATTTCTTCCCAGTATGATACCGCGCCTAGTTGTACAATTTTTGCACTTCCAGCTGCTGTTGGAATCACTTTTGGAAGTTCTTCAATCATTGAAGTGCCTTCACCAATTGCTGATTGGAATAAGTTCCAACGGTGGAATTTCACACGTTCGATAAATGGCAAGTCTAGTGTTTTAGCTAGTTCCAAGCCTTTTAAACGTGTTTGTAGAAACCACTCTGGTTCATTCTTTGTAAGAGAGAATGCGGTGATTTCTTCTGGTGTTATGGTTAATTTTGTCTCTGCCACAATCTCACTCCTACTCTTGATGTTCAATCTTAATTCCTAATTCTTCACTGATCCCTTTATATCCTTCAGCTTCTAGGCGACGAGCAAGAGAAGCATCTCCTGTCATCACGACACGACCATCCATCATAATATGCACCACATCTGGTTCAATGTAGTTTAAGAGACGTTGGTAGTGCGTAATAATTAATGATCCAAAGTTATCTCCACGCATCGCGTTTACTCCACGAGAAACAACTTTTAATGCGTCAATATCTAACCCTGAGTCGATTTCGTCTAGAATCGCGAATGTTGGTTCAATCATTAATAATTGAAGAATCTCGTTACGTTTTTTCTCCCCGCCTGAGAAGCCTTCGTTTAAGTAACGTTCTGCCATTTCTTCTGGCATATCTAAAAGGGCCATTTTTTCATCTAATTTCTTGATGAATTCACGAACTCCCATTTTATCGTCTTCCTCACGACGAGCGTTGATAGCTGAACGCATGAATTCTGCATTTGTTACCCCAACGATTTCGCTTGGATATTGCATCGCTAAGAATAGACCTGCGCGAGCGCGTTCGTCTACTTCCATTTCTAAGACATTTTCGCCGTCTAATAGGATTTCTCCTTCTGTTACTTCATAACTTGGGTGGCCCATAATCGCTGCAGAAAGCGTTGATTTTCCTGTTCCATTCGGTCCCATGACTGCATGAATTTCTCCAGTGTTAATCGTTAAATTAACGCCCTTCAAAATTTCTTTATCTTCAATCGATACATGTAGATTTTTAATCTCTAAAGTTGCCACGATTCATTCTCCTTTATAATTATTCTATTCTGTTATATTTTATCCTACTTGAGAATGATTCGCAAATAGCCGCGCTTTGAAATGATGTAATAATGCTTTTCATTTTCATGAAAATGCGGTATGATGGAACATATTTTTGAAAGAAAGGCTGATGCACATGCAAACTTATCCACTTATTGGTATTGCAGGAAATCATCGCCAAGATAACACGGAAGAAGATCGCTACATTTTATCGTATGCGCCAAATGGTTTTGTCCGTGGTCTTGAAAAGGCAAAAGCGATTCCTGTCATCATTCCCATCAGTAACCCAGAATTTGCAAAAGAATTCATCTCACGGGTTGATGGACTTCTATTAGCGGGTGGACAAGACGTTTCTCCATTATTATATGGCGAAGAACCACATCTTAATTTGGCACGTACTTATCCTGCTCGTGATGCGTTTGAAATTGAGCTCATTAAAGAAGCTTATAGACAACACAAACCAATCTTTGCAGTGTGTCGTGGCTTACAAATTCTAAACGTCGCTCTTGGCGGAACACTCTACCAAGATATCGAATCACAATATGAGAATATTTCTGTAAAACATGCACAAAAAACAATGCCAAGCCAACCAACTCATACAATTCAAATCGCAAGCGGCAGCGAGCTTTCTCGCGTTCTTGGAACAACGACCCCAGTGAACTCTTACCACCACCAAGCGGTTAAACAATTGGCCTCTGACTTTGTTCCAGTTGCTTGGAGTACGGATGGCATCATCGAAGCGTTCGAATCGAAATCTAAAGACCAAAGCGTGGTTGCTGTTCAATGGCATCCTGAACTTTTAATTGAAGATAGCAATGTCATGCAAGGGTTATTTGATAACTTCGTGGAACGCGTGAATCGCTCAATACAAAATGCATAATAAAAAACTACGAATTCTCAAACGTTTGAGAACTCGTAGTTTTCTTTTTTTATCTTTATTTTACTTCACATTGTTCACATGGAAGGTCTTCGTCTAATAAAGCATCAAATTCCGCTTCATCTACTCCATTTAAACGAACAATCCAGTTTTTCTCTTCTGCTAATTCGTTTAAGAATTCTGGATTCTCTTCTAATTCGTCATGGAAAGCCACGACTGTTCCGCTAAGTGGAGCAAGTAATTCAGTTACTGCTTTTGCAGCTTCTACACTAATAATCGAATCTTCAGGAGTTACGGCTTCGCTCTTTAATAATTCCACAAAGCTCACATCTCCTAAGTCATCTTGACCCTTTGGTGAAAGTCCAATCACATATTCTGAACCGTCTTGTTTAATCCATAATCCATTTTCACTATATTTCTTCATCTTATCTCTTCCATTTCTCTTCGTAAACTTCTTCTTTGAACCCGAATGTCGCTTCCCCATTATCCAACACAAGTGGACGTTTAATGAGCATGCCATTCCCAGCAAGAAGTTCTGAAGCTTCTTTATCGCTCATCTCAGGAAGTTTATCTTTTAATCCAAGTGAGCGGTAAAGTTCTCCACTCGTATTTGCCATTTTCTTCCATTCTAAGTTTTGAGCTTTTTTAATCTTCAATAGTTCTTTTGCAGTTGGTGGAGTTTCGCGAATATCCTTCTGTTCAAATGTCACATCATTTAACTCGAACCATTTTAACGCCTTTTTACAAGTCGTACATTTTGGGTGAATATATACAATCATTTTCCATCCTCCTGACGTAAACGTAACATTGTCGCATCTTGGTGGTTGGCACCAAATGCTGAATCTTCATCTTCAAAAATCGTACTCTTGAAGTGATAACGCATTGACATAATGAGCCCAATCCCCATCATATTTCCAAGCAAGCTTGAACCCCCTTGCGAAATAAACGGCAACGGAATCCCCGTCAATGGTAATAGTCCAATCGTCATCCCGATATTTTCAACCACGTGGAATAAAATCATCATGATAACGCCGGTTGCGATATACGTATAAAACTCATTTTTCGTATCGAAACAGACACGAATCATTTGATAAATCAAGATAAAGTAAATCGCGATTAAGAAGGTACCACCTAAGAATCCAAAGTTTTCCCCGATTGTCGCAAAGATCAAGTCAGACTCACGAACGGGTACATATACATCAGATACACCAAAACCTTTACCAAGCATTCTCCCTGAACCAATCGCCTTCAAACTTTGGAATAATTGGTATCCATTTCCACCTTGATCGCCGTATGGATCTAACCATGAATCGATACGCGCGAATTGGTAGTTCTTAAAGCCGATGTTTAATAGGATTTGACGGTTATACACTACTAAGTAAATAAGGAGTGCGCCGATTAATCCTGCTACAATAATAATTGGAAGTAAGATTTTCCAGCTAATCCCTGACATAATCAGAACGCCACCCAAAATCATTAAGAATACAAGTGTTGTCCCTAAGTCATTTTGCAAAATAACGAGTACTAACGCTGGCGCTGCCCATAAAATTAATTTTACGAATAATTGCCAGTCCGTATGTGTACTCTTATACTTCGTCTTCATATTATGCGAAGTCGCGACTTTGGCTAAAATCAAAATATAGAAGATTTTCACCACTTCGGAAGGCTGGAATGAGAAGGTCCCAAATCTGAACCAACTCTTCGCCCCTGTGTCGGCAAATGTTGCTCGGTCATAGAAGAACAGAACGGCAAGTAGCATGAGGAGTCCAAAAATATATCCCCAAGTGGTTAGTTTCCATAACTGTTCCGAGTCAAATTGCATAATCACAATGATTGCAACAACCCCTACTACGTACCAAACGACTTGCATCAGCACCATTCTTAAAGAGGTGTTTCCACTAATCAAATAAGTTGTTGAGAATAAAGTTGCAATACTAATAAATGCTAATAATAATACAGGAAGGATGACGCCATAGTCGATTCGTGAATCTTTATCGTCATACATTAAGTTCTTCTTTTTCATCCGTTACTCCTTCAGTGTCTTGTTTTGGGTGTCTAAAGCGGTAAACAATCACGTTCAACACGCCCCCTAAAATCATTACATTGGCAATAAAATACAGCCAAATCATAAATACAATCAATGTTCCAAACGCTCCATTGGCCGTAAAATTACGACCCGCGTAATGAATATAAATCGAGAATAATTGCGAAATCAATACAAATCCAATTGTCGTGAATAAGCCTCCTGGAAAAGCATACAGGAATGACCATTTCACATTAGGAATTGAATAGTACATGAAACTCATGAGTAAAAAGACGGTTCCAAATAAGAGCCCCCATTTTACAAATGAAAGATCTAAAATAATCGATGCTAAATTTAGCGAGAAGAATTCTGCAACTAATCGTAACACTTGCTCACCAAAGATGAAGACAATCGATACAGCAAATACGATTAAAATAGCTGCCATCGCAATAACAACGGCAAAGAATCGTTCAAAAATAAAGTTTCTTCTCACCGGTGCGCCATATAAAACGTTTAACGAGCGCTGAATACTACTAAACATCTGAGAAGCTGGCCAGAATAAAATCACCAAACCGATAGAAAGCGCGCCCCCATTGAAGTTTCCTAAGTAATTCCGAAGAATCGGGAATAGGACTTCAGTAATATTGTCCGGTAAAATCGTTTCTAGTGTTTTAAAAATCACATCAATAGGAATTGGTAACAATGGAAGAATATTGGCAACCAGCATGACCATTGGAATGACAGACAATAACATATAGTACGCCATCGCTGCGGATTCAACGCCAATATTCACATGCATTAAATCTTCTTGAAAAATTTGCCAAAGCTTTGTTCCAAATTTTTTCAGTCGTTGCACGACCTTCCTCCCCTTTCCTTTAAACCCTAGACACAATACTCTTATTATATCCTATTTATTGTATCATAGTTGCCTACTTTTTTCTTGTTGAAAGAAGTGATTTTTACCCTTTCTAAAAAATTAACGACTCCTCTTCTCCACAAAAAAAATCTCAAGATTCACTTTATAAGTAAATCTTGAGATTCAGACATCAAAAAAAGAGGATGCAAGCATCCCCTTTTCTAAAAGTGTTTATTTACCTTCTGCTAATACGCGTTCTTGTTCAACAGCAGCTTGTCCTAAGATGTTTAAGTAGTTCCATGGACGGTCGAATACTGGTTGGAAGAAGAAGTCTACATAAGCTAAGTCTTCGATTGTCATTTTGTTTTGGATAGCTAATGACAATGTGTTTGCAGAAGCTGTACAGTCGTATTTAGACATTACTTGTCCACCTACGATACGGTTTGTACCTACTTCGTAAACTAATTTCATGTAGATTTTTTCGTATGTTGGCATGAATTCTGGACGGTGGTTATCTACCACGTATACAGAACGTACATCTAAACCGAAGTGAGGTGCGCTACCTACGTTAACCCCAGTTGAACCAATGTTCCATCCGAATAAGTGTAATCCAGATGTTGATTGAGTTCCACGGTATTTTACTTTGTGACCGTTGATGTTTTTACCTACTAATGAACCCATACGTACAGCGTTCGTTGCTAATGGAATATATGCATGTCCACCATTTGGGTTGTAGTTAACAGCACAGCTGTCTCCTGCAGCATATACATCTTTAACAGATGTTTCCATGTAGTCATTAACGATGATAGCACCGTTAGGCATAGTTTCTAATTGGTCTTTCACTAAGTCGTTGTTTGGACGGAAACCAACACATAAGATAACCATGTCAGCTTCGTATTCGCCACCTGAAGTTACAACTTTGTTTACAACGCCGTTTTCGCCTTCGAATGATTTAACCATTTCGTTTAAGCGAACTTGTACGCCACGTGCACGTAAGTCTTCTTCTAAGATGTCAGTGAATTCTGGGTCTAAGTATTTGTTTAAGATACGGTCTAAACCGTCTACTAATGTTACTTCTTTACCTTCTAATGCAAAAGCTTCAACTAATTCGATACCGATGTATCCACCACCGACAACAACGATTTTCTTCTTGTCGTTTTTCTTAGCAAAGATTTCTTTTGCTTGGTTGTAGTTTTTACATAATTGAACGTTTTCTAATTCACGTCCTGGAATTGGAGGAAGAATTGGCCATGATCCAGTTGTAAGTACTAATTTGTCAAATGAATCAGTCTTTTCTTCGCCTGTTTTTAAGTCTTTTACTGTTAATGTTTTACCAACAGTATCGATGCTTGTTACATCGTGTTCCATACGAACTGTAGCTCCTAATGATGCTAATTCGTCTGGATTTGAATAAAATAGTCCTTGAGGGTCTTTAACCACGCCTCCTACGTATAAGGCAATCCCACAAGATAAGAATGAAATATTATCATTTCTTTCGTATACAACGACTTCTGTTCCTGGATTGTCATTTAAAATTGTTTTGACTGCAGCAGTACCCGCATGAGTACATCCAACTACTACAACTTTCATGTATTTTCCTCCTATAAACCTGTTTGTTTATTTTGTGCTAGATAAGAATCATTATTATCTATACCCTTATATCCTACACATTACCAGACAAAAAAGCAAACGATATCATTTGGAAAAATATTAATGTTTTATTGATATTTCAATATTTTTCAAATGTACATAACAGATGGCCATTTTCCTCACTTTTTATTCTAAATGAGAACAGTTATCGATATTTCTCCATCAAAAAACTCTATTCCAAATTTCTAAGGAATAGAGTTTTTGTGTTTCTTCTTAGTTTAGCTCTTCAAAGCGTTGTTTCATCGTTGGATTATTCTTCACGAGCTTCTTCACTGTTAAGTCTTCCGCTTTATTATTCGCTAAGCGTAAATTATTTTCAGAAGAAAGCAATGCCGCTTTTGTCTTCTCAAGACTCTTAATCGTCTTATCTATTTCATCAATGGCCGATTGGAATTTCTTACTTGCAAGTTCATAGTTCCGCGCAAAGCCTTTTTTGAAAGTCTCAAGATCTTCTTCAAAGTGCGTAATATCGATATGTTGATCACGCATCAAGGCTAACTCTTGTTTATATTGCAATGAATTTAACGCTGCGTTACGTAGCAAGGTAATAATTGGAATAAAGAACTGTGGACGCACCACATACATTTTCGGATATTGGTATGATACATCCACAATGCCTGTGTTATAAAGTTCATTATCTGCTTCTAGGAGACTGACCAGAATCGCATATTCACATTGCTTCTCATGACGGTCTTTATCCAACTCTTTGAAGAAGTGTTCGTTTTTCTTCTTCGTTGCTGTTTCGTCATTTTCGTTCTTCATTTCAAACATAATGGATAGAATTTCAATGCCATTCTCATCATATTCACGGTAAATATAGTCACCCTTGCTTCCCGTTTTGGCATCATTGTCCTTGCCAAATTCTGCGCGCGGGAATGCGGTCATGCGAAGACGATTAAATTCGATTTCGCAATGTTGTTCAAGGCTTTCTCCCACCATCTTCGTTGATTGTTTCGCCTTGAAATCTTTATAGAACGCAATGGCTTCGTCTTTTGCCTTCAACTCTAACTCGAATTGGTCTTTCTTTGAACGTAATTCCAATTCGTATTTTTCTTTTAGGGCCGTTTGTTGCACTTCTTGTTCTTTTTGTTGTAACTCTTTTTCTTGTTTCAATTCAAGAATCGTACGCTCTTTCGCGTGTAAATCTTCTTGGAATTTTTGTGACAATTCTACTTCTTTGAATTGGAGTTGTTGTTTTAATTGATCCAATTCTGCTTGTAGCGCACTAAATTCTTTCTCTTTTTGATGGAGTGCTTCTTGCACATTCTTTTCTTCTTTAACATCCGCATTCTTCAATGCTAATTCAAGCGAAAGAATCTTCTGTTCAAAGTTGGCACGTTCCTCATCATATAGACGCTTTTCTTGCTCTTTTGCGAGTGCCTTTTCCGTCTCAAATTGCTTCTTGGCAAATTCCAACTGCTTATGAACATCCTCTGCAAATTCCTTATTGCGTACTTGACTCACAATATCTGCATACGAGTTCTCATCAATCGTAAAGACCGTTTGGCAATGTGGACATTTAATTTCGTTCATCGAACCCCTCCTTTTTATTTCTATTTCATTCTATCACAATATCGAATTTGAGCACAGACCCAAAACAGTTCATTACCATATATGGTAATGAACTATTTTTTGCATGCAAAAACTCTCCGCGAATCACTTTCACGGAGAGTCTCACTTTACAATTATTATCCAATAAAGGCTTTGATTTGTTCCACACTTTGTGATGAATCACAAACCACACGCACTTCACCGCCACGAGCAACTAATAAACCAGGTACTGTTGGCATATTGTATTTCGCACGGAAAGCTGCTAAAGCTTCGTTAGCTCTGTCTTCTGAATTGATGAAGTACATTTCTTTTCCTAATGCTTCACGCA
>CAUQUY010000016.1:0-25268 GCA_963521405.1 uncultured Streptococcus sp. | reverse complement strand
ATATACACCCGTTTCACGCGGTCTGAAATGATGCAAAGCACTTCATAGGCAATCGTCTCTGAACGCTTCGCTAATTCAATCGCGGTAATTTCTTCGTCTCCATCTTTACCAAGGAGTGTCACTGTTGTTCCTACTGGAAATTCATTCGGCAAGCGAATCATGCACTGATCCATGCAGATGCGTCCAACGATCGGACAACGCACGCCGTCCACTAAGACATCCCCTTTATTGTAGGCACGGATAAATCCATCCGCATAACCAACTGGAAGTGTCGCTACCCATTGCTCTTCCTCTGCTGTATAGGTCGCACCGTAGCTCACCGTATCTCCTGCTTCCAGCTTCTTCACTTTCACCATTTCCGTTTCCCAACGAAGCGCTGGCGTTAAGGATGACTCGTCTTTCAGCGCTAAGTCTCCATTGGAAGGATTAATTCCGTAAATTCCAATCCCATATCGAACAATGGCACTATCTCCTGCTCCATGCCAAAGCGCATAAGCGGAGTTCGAGTAATGCACATGTGCTGGTTTGACGCTTAATTCATCGACAAGACGGTGGAACTTCTCGATTTGTTTGGTCAACTGTGTCGTATCTGCTTCATCGGCAGTCGCAAAATGCGTGAAAATGCCTTCGAATTCAAACGGGCCATTTTGTAGTACCGCTTCAACTGAAGCTAATTCTTCCTCGTCCACTACGCCGATACGTCCCATTCCAGAGTCCACGGCAATATGCACTTTTAACGGTGTATCGTTTAAATACTGCACGGCTTCTTTCAGCCATGCCACTGAATCGACACTCGCAGTAATCTTATTTTCTGCTAGAAGTGCGGCATCTTCAACGCGGCTAAGTCCTAGAATTAAAATTGGTTGTGTAAATCCAGCCTGACGTAAGCCTAGTCCCTCATCCACATTCGCTACACAGAAACCTGTTGCGCCAGCTTCTACGGCTGCTTTTGCCACTGGAATCATCCCATGTCCGTACGCGTTGGCTTTCACCACTGCATAGAGTTCTTGAGAAGGGCTCAATTTTTCCTTCTGCTTTTTAATATTTTGTTTTACAATCGATAAATCCACTACCACTCGTGTATTTCGATGGATTGCTTCTAACATCATTGGTTCATTCCTTTTATTCGTTGGAGTCTAATACGACGACGGCATATGCATCATGATTCGTATGCGTAATGGTGACCCATGTTTTGTGGGCGTACCGTTTGCACACAAGGACTGGTTTTCCAGACGCATCATTTAAGACTTCGATATCTTGGAAAGACACGTATTGTCCAATTCCCGTTCCCAATGCTTTTGCGTAGGCTTCCTTGGCCGCAAAACGTCCTGCGAGAAACTCCACTTTTCGCTTCGTTGGAAGACTATTATATTTCTCAAGTTCTGCTGGAGTCAGCACTTTTTGTAAAAAAGTTTTCGGTTCTGCCACGATTTTTTCAATGCGTGAAAGTTCCACTGCATCCATTCCAAGTCCTGTAATCGCCATTGTCGTCTCCTTTAACGTATTTCATTCCTTCATTTTATCAAAATAATGACCATTTGTCAGAAATTTTATCGTTTCTTATGATTCCCAAAGGCCTTTCCATAAAATGACTTCCCCAGCCTCAAGAGACGCCTGCACATCGATAATGCGCTGGTTGCTAGAGCCGCGAAACTGCAAAGTTAAATCCTTCTTAGCGAGTTCGAAGCGTCCATCGACTAAAATATCAATTAAGCTAAGCAATTCGAGCTTATCCTCTGTTTCTTGCATTAATTCTTCCCATGTATATCCAGTCCACGACCACACATCCTTGGTGTACCCATATGCTTCTCGTAGAGCTTTTACTAGTGAAAGGCAGATACCCGTATTTAAAAACGGCTCGCCTCCAAGAAGTGTTAAACCCTGACAATACGAAGCGCCCACATCTTCAACGATTTGTGCTTCGAGTTCCTTCGTATACGGAATGCCGTAGTTGAAATTTTGCGCGATGACGTTATAACACCCTTCACAGGCAAAAAGGCAGCCACTCACATACAGCGAGCAGCGTACCCCTTCTCCATCGACAAAATTATACGGTTTATAGCTCGCAATCTTCCCCTGGGAATACTGCTGAGCAGTCCATTCTTTCGGCTTCGGGTTATTCATCCTCCGTCACCCCAAGCGCATAGCGTTCCTTGAGTTTTGGCATATGTTTCACACGCGAAGAAATTTCCACGTGACGACCATGCACCATCGGACGGGCTTGCGGATTACCAAGATAGCCACAAGTTCGTTTCACCACATCACACGTTTGCGGATTATGATTTTTACACTGTGGGCATTCGAACCCTTTACTTGTAGGAGTAAATTCTCCATCAAACCCACACTGATAGCAGTGGTCGATTGGCGTATTCGTTCCAAGATACCCGACTTTGTCATAGGCAAAATCCCACACAGCTTCCAGCGCTTTTGGATTTTGACGAAGCACTGGATATTCGCAGTAATGGATGAAACCACCTGAAGAATACACTGGGTAATCTTTTTCGAACTCAATCTTTTCAAATGGTGTTGGATTTTTACGCACATCGTAGTGGAAACTATTCGTGTAATATTCCTTCTCGGTAATATCTGGAATGAGACCGAATTTTTCAATATCGAGCTTGCAGAAACGGTCGGTCAAACTTTCACTTGGAGTCGCATAGACACTAAAATGATAGCCATACTCGTCGCCCCATGCATCCGTATGAGCCTTCAACGCCTTCACGATTTCTAAGGTGAACGCTTTGGCTTCAGGATTCGTTTCCCAAGCAGGCCCAAAGAAGGCCGTTGCCGCTTCATAGAGGCCGATATATCCTAGAGAAACCGTCGCACGTTTATTTCTAAATAAGACGTCGACTTCTTCGCCATCCTTCAAGCGTTGGCCAAATGCACCATAATGATATAAGACAGGCGCATTGTCGCGAGTCGCTTCCTTGCAACGTTCCACCCGATAAACAAGTGCATCTTTACAAATCGCGAGTTTCTCCTCAAAAATCTCCCAAAACTTTTGAAGAGATCCATCTGCTTCAAGCGCAATGCGAGGAATATTGAGCGTTACAACCCCTAAGTTCATTCGACCATCGTTTACTTCTTGACCGTTTTCGTCTTTCCATCCTTGTAAGAATGAACGACATCCCATTGGCACTTTGAAACTTCCTGTTAGACGAACGATTTGGTCATAGCTTAATACGTCTGGATACATGCGTTTTGTCGCACATTCCAACGCCAATTGCTTCACGTCATAGTTTGTATCATTGGCTTCCAAATTCACGCCACGTTTCAATGTGAAAACGAGTTTCGGGAAAATGGCCGTCCGTTTTTCTTTGCCAATTCCCTCCATACGCACTTGCAAGATGGCCTTTTGAATACAACGTTCAAAGTGATTCGTTCCGAGTCCAAATCCAAGTGTGGTAAATGGCGTTTGTCCTTGCGATGTATAAAGAGTGTTGATTTCATATTCTAACGATTGCATCGCATCATAAATATCTTTTTCCGTCTTTTTCATCGCATAGGCTTCTTGACGTTCTGTTCCTTCAATCCAGACTTTTGCATCTGCTAAATGCTTTTCGTAATTCTTGGCTGCATAAGGTGCTAGTAACTCATCTACACGGTTAGCAGAACAGCCACCATACTGACTGCTCGCCACATTCGCAATAATTTGCGCCATTTGTGCGGTAGCTGTTTGGATGGATTTAGGAGATTCTACTTCTGCATTTCCGATTTTAAAGCCAAGCCCTAACATGTGCTCGAAGTCAATCAAGCAACAGTTCGTGAGCGGCATATATGGATGATAATCCAAGTCATGATAATGGATGTCACCCTTCAAATGCGCATTGGCCACGTGCGGCGGAAGCATCTTTAAGCCGATAATCTTCCCGACCGTTCCAGCCGTTAAGTCGCGCTGCGTATTAAATACTTTACTATCTTTATTCGCGTTTTCATTGACGACGCTCGCCTCTTTATTCGTTAATCGTGAGAGCGCCCATTGGAAATCTAACTGATTCTTACGGCGTAAATCACGGTCAACACGGTATGAGATATACTCTTGTGCAAGGGCCGACTCTCCATCTTCAATCAGTAAATGTTCAATGATATTTTGAATTTCATAAATCTCAATCGTATCGTTAAAGCGTCTTGAAATCTCCGCGAGGACATCCTCTACGATGCGACCAAGCACCACCATCCGCTCGTTGCTTAATTCACCATTCAATCCGATTTCCGCTTTTTCAATCGCACGTTGAATCTTCTCTTTTTGAAATTCGACTTGTCGGCCATCCCTCTTCGTGACCGATAATGCTGTTAAAGTCTCTACACTCATCACGATTCCTCCTTAAACTCTAGTCCTTATTTTAGCACTCAAAAAATAAAAATCAACCCCTAAACACAACATATTGTGTTTTAGAATCGTTATAATTTACAACATATAGTGTGTGAAACTACAAAAAAACTCCCTGACAAATCTGTCAGGGAGTCTGAATTTCTTATTTTTGTGCGTTTTTAACAGCTTCGACCATCTTATCCCAAACGTTTTCCATATCTTGAACCAATTTCAATTGCGTACGTGCACGGTCCAAGTTTTGTCCTGGACGAGTCGTTGCGTAATAAACGTCCCCATTGATGTAGTCCGTCAAGAAACGAATGCCTTGTTCTAGCGTAATAACGCGAGCACCCCAAGGTAAGTATTCGAGTTCGGCTTCTGTCAAGATTCCGTTTGTTCCTTCGATAAAGCCTTTCACGTAAGTTTCGTATAAGTCGAAGTCAAAGTTCACTTTTGATAAATCAGGTTCGTCTTCGGCGCAGTCATTGGCACCAAAACGAATGGAATCACCAAAATCAAATAACACCAACCCTGGCATTACGGTATCAAGGTCCACGATGCAAAGCGGTTCTTTCGTTTCGCTATCGAACATAATGTTGTTTAATTTTGTATCATTGTGCGTTACACGAAGCGGCAATACGCCTTCATCGAGTAAATCATAGAGTAAGAAGCAGTCCGCTTTACGGTTTTGGATAAATGCTATCTCTTCTTGCACCTCTTTCACACGGCCAACGCGATCTTCTCTAATCGCTTCTTCCAATTGTCTGTAACGATTACGTGTATCGTGGAATTTCGGAATCACTTCGACCAATTGGCTAGCATCGAAGTCGTTTAAGTCATAAGCAAAACGACCGAATGCTTTGGCTGTGATATAAAATTGTTCTGGATTTTCTACTTTATCTAATGAATAGCTATTTTTCACTGAATCATAAATACGCCAGTAAGTTCCGTTATCCAAGTTGGCTGTTAAGTGGCCATCTTTAGTGCGGATGACACGGAGCGTTTCACGAGAAGCGTCGCGCCCTTCTGCTTCGTATTTTTCACGAAGATATGTGGTTACCTTCTCGATATTTTCCATTAATCCACGTACGTTTGGAAAAATATCATGGTTAATGGCTTGTAATACATATTGTTTTTCTTCATTTTCATGTGTATGTGTAATTTGATAGGTTTTATTAATTAATCCATTTCCTAAAGGTTGAATATCTACCAATTCCCCTGGTAATTCGTAATATTCATATGCCACTCGTGCATTATTTAATGGATTTCCTTCTGTTGTCATAACCTTTTCCCCTTTTACCTTCTAACAAAGTCGTATGTGTCTATTGTACCGCTTTCACGACTAAAAAGGAAGATATACGGCAAAAAAATCGTGCAGCGAACGGGAAAAGTTCAACTGCACGATACATTACTAGCTTATTTACTTCCGACTTCTTTACCGGCAATACGTCCGAATGTGATAATATCCGTAATCGCATTTCCTCCAAGACGGTTCTTACCTTGGATAACCCCTGTTAATTCACCAGCAGCGTATAAGCCTGGAATTGGTTCGCCTTTTTCATTTAACACTTCTGTTTTTTCGTTGATAACAACCCCACCCATTGTATGGTGAACAGAAGGAACGGCTTTTTGAATGTAGTATGGACCTTCTTCAAGAGACACTAGTCCACCACGGTGATGGAAATCTTTGTCATCTTTGTTTTTCGCATATTCATTTACTTTTGCGATTGTTTCTTTCAAGTTATTGATATCGATATCAAAGAATTTCGCAGCTTCTTCAATCGTATCAGCTTTCACTAACAAGCCTTCACGAATCAACTCATCGTACTCTGCTTTATGCGCTTCTTTTGTCTTCGAAATCGCATCAATCTTATCGTTCCAGATTTGGTAAGTATATCCACCTGTTTGCGCTAAAATCGCTTTAGAAATAACGTCACGGCGGTCTAATTCTTCCACGAAACGTTTTCCTTCTTGGTTCACAAGAATCGCTCCATCAAAACGAGTATCGGCTAATAGTGAAATCATACCAGTTTTCGGATTTGCGATTGGGTATGTTTGGATGTATTCCATGTTCTTCAACGCAGCCCCAGCTTTTTGAGCCATTACAATACCGTCCCCAGTTGTACCGACAGTATCTGTTGATTTATAACGTTCGTCATATTCCTTGTTGTATTGTTTACGCATTTCTACGTTCGAACCGAAACCACCTGTTGCTAATACAACCCCATTGTTTGCAAGGAATTTGACTTCTTTTTTAGCCTTGTCAGTTGCTTTCACACCTGTCACACGACCGTTTGCATCTTGGATTAATTCATCTGCTTTTACGTTCAAGAAGATTTTTACGCCAAGTTCTTCTGCTTTCGCTTTTAATTTAGACACTAATTCCGCACCAGTATGGCCCTTAGGAATCAATGCACGTTTAAATGAGTGTCCACCGAATTGGAATAATTGGTCTGATAAGAATTCAACGTGTACGTCATCACGTAACCATTCTGCAGATTCCAATGCTTTTTCTGCCATTAAATGAACGAGTTTAGGATCCCCGATATTGTCTCCGCCCTTCATCGTATCATTATAGTACGCTTCTACAGAGTCTCCAGTAATTCCAAGATTCTTTTGTACCCAGTTGCCAGGAGCATTCATTTCCCCACCGGAAATAAGAGTGTTCCCGCCGACTGTTGGCATTTTTTCAATGATAGCGACTGATTTACCTGCTTCTGCAGCTTCAATCGCGGCACTAAGTCCGGCACCACCAGAACCAACAATCACTACATCAAAGGTTTGTTCCGCAGGAAGCTCGTTCTTATTCGTAGTTGCTTGTTTGGCAGCGACAAGCGTGATTCCTGATTTCTTAATCGCATCTTTGACGGCTTCAAGATATCCTTCACTCGTTGCACTTGCCCCAGAGACAACATCGACATCCGCTGAGTTTTGCGCGATAATCGTTTCCTTCAACTCGTTGTAAACCGGATCGGACAAGCCTTTATTTTCATCTTGCTGCACGACTTCGATGTTGGTAATCTTCGCATCGGTAATCGTAACGGCTACTTTAATCTCGCCGTGCTTCCCATTCCCCACTCCTTCAAATTTTCCACTCTTCTTCGCTGTAGCGCAGCCGAATAAAAGTAGAATGGATAAAATGCTTAGTAAAAGAACTTTCCAATTTCTTTTCATTTTTTATCACCTTTCTTTTTTTGGTTTTTTTCTTTTTACAATTCTTATTATAACGCTTTCACAAACTTTAATAAATAACAAATGAATTATTTCACATAAAAACAATATTTTAAATGTTAAATATTCAGAAACGAACCTATAAAAAAAGAATACCTCCCAAAACGATTTGTTTTGGAAGGTGTTCTTCAGTTTTCACTCTGTTATTTCATTTCTTTTGAGCTTTCCATAATCGCATCAATTAAGCCATATTCTAAGGCTTCTTGTGCAGTCATGTAGTTATCACGATCTGTATCTTTTTCGATACGTGATAATTTTTGGCCTGTTTGTTTTGCCAAGATTTTATTTAAACGTTCACGTGTTTTCAAGATTTGACGCGCTGCGATTTCGATTTCTGTCGCTTGCCCTTGTGCTCCTCCTAAAGGTTGGTGGATTAAGATTTCAGCGTTTGGCAATGCGTAACGTTTGCCTTTTGCTCCAGCTGTTAATAGGAATGAACCCATTGACGCTGCCAGCCCCATTGCGATGGTTTGAACGTCTGCTTTAATGAAGTTCATTGTATCGTAGATGGCTAAACCAGCTGTTACGCTTCCCCCTGGAGAGTTAATATACATGTAAATATCTTTCTCAGGATCTTGTGCATCTAAGAAAAGTAATTGCGCGATAATCGCATTCGCCATGTCATCTTGAATGGGTCCGCTCACCATGATAATACGGTCTTTTAATAAGCGTGAATAAATGTCATAAGCACGTTCTCCACGTGAAGACTGTTCAATAACTGTTGGAATTAAATTCATAGCATTTCCTCCATATTCTGCTTTTGTTATAGTCTACTTCAATAGTCAATAAAGGTCAATCTATCTGCTTGTTAGTTAATAAAGTTGAAAATCTTGTCCCATACTTCTTTTGAGAAAATATCAAATGGGTTGTGACCTTCACCAAGAACGGCATAACCAACCATTAAGCCAAGTGCAAATAAGATGACTGCGATAATCACGAAGATTAAGACACGGAGTAGCGCCGTCAATAATAAGTGACCACTATTTTTCAATTCTTGCTTCATGCTTCTTCTTTCCTTTCATCATCAATCATATTCGCAGTTGGGTTCATTACAACTTTCTTAGAACTGAAGAGTCTTCTTAACCCTGAGAAAATACCACGATCTGCTTTAATTCGGTTTAATAAGATTCCTGTTCCAATCGCAACACTTTGTAGCGGGTTCTCAGCAATCATCACTGGAACTTGTAGCTTCTCAGAAAGCATACGGTCGATTCCTTGGATGAGCGCTCCGCCTCCTGTTACCATCACGCCGCGTTCGATAATATCGCCTGCGAGTTCTGGTGGAGTCGCTTCGAGTACGAGTCTAGCTTCTTCGCCAATCGTATCGAGCATTTCTTTTAAGCAATGATAAATTTCATTTGTATAAATGGTAACGGTCTTCGGTAATCCAGTCGTCATATCGCGACCTTTAACAATCATATCCGACTCGTTTTCCACTTCAATCGCGCTACCTAGATTAATCTTGATAGCTTCAGCGGTACGGTCCCCGATAATGAGTTGATATTTGTCTTTAATATATTCCGAAATCGCAAAATCCATATTGTCGCCGGCTAATTTAATCGAACGGCTTGTGACCGTTGAGCCCATTGAAAGAACGGCGATATCACTTGTTCCGCCACCGATATCGATGACCATGTTCCCAATTGGAGAGAAGATATCCAGTCCAACGCCGACTGCTGCCACTTTTGGTTCTTCCTCTAAATAAATATTGCGTCCGCCGCATTTAATCGCCGCTTGGATAATGGCTTTTTGTTCGACTGTCGTAATATTTGTTGGTGTACAAATCAAAATATCTGGTTTTGAGAACCAACTATTTAAGTTTAATTTTTGCATGAACAATTCAAGCAATTGCTCAGTAACCGCGATATCCGCAATTACCCCACCTTTTAATGGATGGTGCACATTGATTTCTTTAGGTGTACGGCCCACCATTTGATACGCACGTTCACCGACTGCAATCACGTCGCCATTACGCTCATCTAGCGCAACGAGTGACGGTTCATTTAAAATAATTCCACGATCTTTTAAGAACACTAAAATATTCGCTGTTCCTAAGTCGATTCCAATATCTCGAACCATGAAAGTCTCCTCTCTTATAAACGTTCCTTTGTTTTGAATCCATTTTTAAATACGAAAAGAATATACGAGCCGATTAAAAAGGCTACGGCTAATCCTAAGCAATATTGCAAGACACCGACAAATCCATATTTATCCACATTCAAGAAGAAATATGGGAATGGGCCATCTTTGTTATTTCCAATCGGAATACGTGTGATGAGTGCAATCGCCACAGATACAATCGCATAGACCAGCGGCAATAGCGTCCACGTAAATGGATCATACCACTTGTAGCAATGTCCTTTATCAAAGACGATGCAATCGAGCAAGGTTCCAAACGGCACAATATAGTGCGATAGGAAATTCTCAATCGTCCAGAACTCTTCGGCTGTCTTTTGTGGTGCTAACATAAAGTGATATACCAGCCCCGTTAGAAGAATCGCAACCGTAACGCCACCCTTCAATCGAAGGTCCATCTTACTCCAATGGCCGTCTTTGCGGTATTTCAATAGCAAGTACACCATAAACAATCCAACGAGTAGATTCGATTGATTCGTGTAGTAACGAAGTCCATGCCAGCCGTGAAGCGTCATCTGCATTAGAAAACCGACAATCGCACAGGTCGCAATGATACCCTTCGAGATTAGACTTGCTTTTAAAAATGTTGCTCTCTTCATTCAATTCCTCTTTCTCTTGACACTAATCCTCTTTATTATACCATATCTATCGCCGTTGTCAGTACTATTAACGTGCAATCAAAAAGGCTTGGCCACAAACAGCCAAACCTTTCTCAAATTATGCTCTACGATGGTTCATTAAGTCATGTGGACTTACGACCGGAGTTGAGTTCACCCATCTAGCAAAATTGCGAAGCGGGAGATATAAAATATAATAAATCACGATATTTAACATTAAGGTTGCCCCGAGTCTTACTACTAAAAACTCGTTCCAATCCATGCTCGCCACTCCTCGTAAGGCATACACAAAGTAAACAGAGACTTCCGTGAAGCTTAAGAAGAATACGAGCGCTAGCCCTAATGTAAATGGATTTTGAAGGATGTTCGAGCGAACTAAACGAATGATTCGTACAATCACCGCAAACAGCGCCATATAGACACCGAGAACTCCCGAGTAATAACTATCCACTAAAAATCCAGCGACCACGGTAAACCAGAACATGGATTTATGGTCAATCATGAAGTTTAACATCACGACAGCGATAATAATCATTCGAGGTGTTAAGCTATAGCCTGAGAAGAGGAATAATTTTGAAAAATGATTCGTTAATACTCCATCGGCTAAGAAAGCAAGGATATAAACAAATAACACCCAGTAAACTCTTTTTGAGATGCGCATTATTGCCCCTCGCTTTCGCTTGTACGAATAACAACCGTCACGTAACGAACGTCATTCGTATCCGCTGCTGGACGAATTTTCACTTCTTTATACAAGCCAAAACGGTCCATCGCCACTTCTTCAACCGTACCGATATACAGTGAGTTTGGAGAAATGCCACCGAGACCACTTGTCACGACTTTATCCCCAACTTTGATATCTTGCGTTGCTTGAATTTGGCTCATCACTAACATATTGCTTTTATCGTCATAACCAGTGATGGTTCCGTAGATTGGTTCTTTTTCGTTTTGAATCATCGCTGCCACACGCACTAATGTATTATCAGCATTCGATAATAGCGCTACACGTGCACTCGTTGGATTCACGTCCATGACTTTCCCTACAAGCCCGTTATCACTCATAACAGACATTTGTGGTTGGATGCCGTCATTTGATCCTTTGTTAATCGTAATGACATCACGCCATGTATCTGGATTACGCGCAATAACCGTCGCATTCACTAACGTATAATCGTTCAGCGTATCTTGCAACTTGAGCGTTTCCTTCATTTTTTGGTTATCACGTTTTAACTCACTCAATTGAACTTCTAATTCATGAATGGTATCGATTTTTTGTTTTAACGATTGATTTTCTTGATACGTATTTGATAAATCACTCACGCTATCGATAAAATCATTAATACTATTTGCTGGATAAGAGACTAATCTTCCTAGAATATTGGTTACATCATTAACACCTTGAGTCACGATATTACTGCCGTAAGTAATGGAATACATGATCAATGCTAATGCCGTGATAATTCCGATTACCCAACCAATTAGTTTCTTATTTGAAAAAATTGGATTCACATCATCACTCCTCTTTATTTATTTTTCAACGGACTCTATTTTTTCATTAATGATGGATTTGCTAAAATTGCACCTGTTCCTAATGCCACACAATCGAGTGGATCATTGGCCACAAAGGCTGGTACTTGCGTTTCCTTCGAAATCATTTCAGCAAGGTGACGAAGCATTGCGCCTCCCCCTGTTAACACGATTCCATGATCAATAACGTCCGCAGAAATTTCTGGTGGTGTTTGTTCCAATACATCTTTTACTGCGTCTAAAATTTGATGAATAATTTCACTCATTGCAACTGCAATTTCTTTTGCAGGCACTTCAACAACACGTGGCAATCCCGTAACCATATCACGACCACGCACTTGCATGCTTCCTTGTGCTTTTTCAATGGAAGCTGAACCTAACATAATTTTTAATTCTTCAGCCGTACGTTCCCCGATTAGTAAATTGTACGTCTTACGAACATGCTGAATAATAGACTCGTTTAACTCGTCTCCTCCGACACGAATCGAACGGCTATTCACGATTCCTCCAAGGGAAATCGTCGCCACATCGGTCGTACCACCACCGATATCGACAATCATGCTTCCAGTTGGATCTGTGACAGGAAGGCCTGCTCCAACCGCCGCTGCGAATGGTTCTTCAACCACGTAGGCTTCTTTGGCTCCTGCATATTTTGTCGCGTCTAAAACGGCTCTTTTTTCAACGTCTGTAATGCCACTTGGCACACAAATAATGACCACTGGTTTAAAGAATGAGCGGCCCACAATCGACTGAATGAAGTATTTCAACATTGCTGTCGTTGTATTGTAGTCAGCGATTACGCCATCTTTCATTGGGCGTAATGCCACGATATTTTCTGGTGTTCTACCAATCATTTCAAATGCAGATTTTCCTACTGCGATAATTTCTTCTGTAACGATATTTTTTGCAACCACGGAAGGTTCTCGTGTGACGATTCCCTCATCTTCTAGATAAACAATCGTGTTAGCTGTGCCTAAGTCAATTCCGATATTTTGTGCTTTAAAATTTAATGCAACCACACTGTTTCCTCCTTAGATAATTCTTCTACAGACTTGGCTGTAAGAATTCTATTCTAGTATAGCAGAATTTAGCTTTTTATTCTTGTATTTTATAGATTTTTAGGAAACTTTTTTATTTCGTAACATAAAAACGGTTTCTGTAATATTTTGGTGATATTTTTTGTGCAGAAATTGGGTGAGCCTTCGGCTGGAATGGGAGAAACAATAAGGGGTTTTGTGCTGTTTTGAAAAACTACGAGCACTTTCGGATGTCTTCATAGGAATAACAATAGCTATACCGGAACGAGCCTTAGTCTCGTTTCCTATCGAGCTTCAAACTGACTCTAGGAAATGAATTTCCAGAGTCAGTAATTCACATCGATTATGACCGCTATTATTATTCCTATAGAATCCGAATGCTCTTCGTTTTTCAACAGGCAATACGCTATTGTTTCTCTCATTCCAGCTAGGGGGGATTTTGCCAAAAAAATACCAATAATTTTGAAACCAACTTACTAAAAAAGTACAAAAATAAAAAGAAATTCTTGGGAGGGGGAGGACAAATATACCATATATGGACATGGCCAAATTTGTACATTTTAGGCTTCGACTCTTCTGTTTTTGCGCACAAAAAAACCACCGGAAAACCGGTGGTATCATCGTTTAAGTTAAATTATAGTTTAACTACGTTAGCTGCTTGTGGTCCACGAGCGCCTTCTTCAACATCGAATTGAACTGCTTGTCCTTCTTCTAATGTTTTGAATCCTTCTGATTGGATTGCTGAGAAGTGTACGAATACATCGTTTCCACCTTCACGTTCGATAAACCCAAAACCTTTTTCTGAGTTAAACCATTTTACTGTACCTTGTTCCATGAACATTTCCTCCTTGTGCCATAGCACTTGTTATTCATATTCTTGCTAATGGTTCGAAAGGAGTAATACCTTACACAATTTCTATACCTAACAAAAACACATCATAAGTATAACATCTCACAGACAAATTTACAAGAGTATTTCCGATTTCACTGAGAATTAAGTGGAACAATTGCCGTTTTGTGCGTTTTTTCCGAATCGTTTCGTTAATTTTCAATAATATTTTTCGTGAAAATCGAAAACAATCTGCTTTCATCTTTTTCAAAATTCAACTTTTCACATTCTTTTGAACCGTTTTTAAAAAGCCCCGAATTCTTTTAACGAAATATACTCCTCTCCTCCGACGACAAAATGATCCAAAAGCTCTATTCCCATGAGCTCCCCACACTCCATCAAGCGACGAGTAAAATCGATATCCGCTTGCGAGGGTTCGGGGTTTCCGCTTGGGTGATTATGCCCAATAATGACGCGCGCTGCCGAAAACCGTACTGCCTCTCGGAAGATTTCGCGTGGATGCGCCACCGCACTATTCAGCCCACCGATGAAAATCATTTTCTTCTTGATAATCTCGTTTTTTGTGTTCAAATACAAGGCGACGAGATGTTCCTGATAGGCATCCTTCAACTCCTGCACAATCCACTGGCCAGCCATCTTGGAGGATGTAATCTTCCCGAGTTTCATTTGCGCGGCATTGCTTAAGCGCACCCCAAGTTCCATGGCTGCCTTTAGTTCTATCGCCTTGGTTCTGCCGATGCCATTAATGTGCATGAGTTCGTCCAAGCTCGCCATCTTCAATGAATGCAGGTCCTCGAAGGTGTTTAAGACAACGACCGCCAGCTGCAGGACGTTTAAATCCTTGGAACCTGTTCGCAGTAATATCGCGAGTAATTCATGCGTTTCAAGCACTTTAGCGCCATACCGTTCGAGGCGTTCTCGTGGCATGGCGCTTAAAGGCACTTCTAATAATTTTGATTCAATCATTGTGACACTTCCTCTTTGTTTTCTCTACAAAGAGTTACGATGTCTATTCTTCTTTGGGCTTACGGTTCTTCCACCAATGTCGAACTTCGGCAATAAAATACAATGAGCCCGTCACCCATAATTCGCTCTTGTCGTCTGTTGAGCTGGCGAAACGGTCGATGACGTCTTCAAAGCTTTCTTCATAGGAAATCTTGCGAGAATCCAAGTACGCCTCGACATCACTTCTAGCAATCGACAGGCCTCTAGAAGGATGGAAACTCGTTAAGATGATGTTCACGTCAGGAAGAGCTTCCTGCAATCTTAGAAGCATCTGTTGACTGTCTTTTCGAGTGAGCGCGCTAAATAAAAGCGTCTGTTTCTTAGCTTTGCTCGCCGTCATGTTTTGTACGAGTCGCTCGATGGCTGGCAAATTATGAGCACCGTCGATCATCACAAGCGGTGTGTCTTGCAACACTTCCATGCGCCCTGGCCATGAAACAACTCGTAGGGCTGCCTCGATGAACTCGGCCTGCGCACTTCTTCCAGTAGCTTCCATCCACGCGCGAAATGCTCGAATCGCAACGGTCGCATTCTCCTTCTGGAAGGCACCTTTGAGAGCTAGCTGCTTCAGCGGAATCGTGAGTGAGGAATCTTGATATGACTCGTCAATTAGAAAGAAGTCTTCGTCAAATGCCTGCACCGTTGCACCTTTCTCACTAGCAACTCCACGAATGACATCCATACATTCACAGCTGACTGGCCCAACGACCACTTGTTGCTCAGACTTAATAATCCCTGCTTTTTGCGCGGTAATTTCTTCTAACGTACTTCCGAGTAAGTCTTGATGGTCCAACCCAATCGTTGTAATGACACTGACGAGTGGATGGCCGACATTCGTATTATCCAACAGACCGCCAATCCCGACTTCAATAATCGCAAGGTCGACGGCTTCCTGTTGAAAGACAATAAACATCATCGCCGTTAAAATCTCGAAATAGTTAAAGGCTCCCCACTCTTCGAATAAGCACCTCTCCACCTCTCTTACCACCGATGCGGCTTGCCAGAACGGCTCTTCTTCAAGAGGCACTCCGTCTAGCTGGATTCGTTCTCTAATACTGTCCATATGCGGTGAAGTGAATGTCCCTACTCGCAATCCATGCGCTTTTGCAAAGGCCGTGACCATCGCAGCTGTGGACCCTTTCCCATTCGTCCCAGCAATATGAATACTCTTCAATTCACGTTCTGGATTTCCAAGCGCTTCTAGGATAGCCTCCATGCGGTACAATCCATGTTTACGCGGAATACTCTCGCTCTTTTTTAACCACTCTTGAATCATTCACTCACCTCCTGTTTTCCTCATTTATCATAACAGAAAATTGCCCACCGGAACATACAAAAGAGAGCGCATGACACTTCATACGCTCTCCTCGCCGTTACAACGGATTAGATTTTCTTCAATGTTGCGATACGTTCTAACACTGCTTCACGTTGTGCTTGATAGTCCGCACCTTTTGCACGTTCAGCTTCAACAACTGCTGCAGGAGCTTTTGCCACAAATTTCTCGTTCGATAATTTCTTCTCGACACGATCCACTTCTTGTTGCAATTTCTCTGCTTCTTTTTCAAGACGAGCGATTTCGTCTTCGATGTTGATTAACCCTGCTAATGGTAAGTAAATTTCAGCACCTGTGATAACAGAAGTTACCGCATCAGATGGCGCTTCAACGTCTTCACCATACACGAATTCTTCTGGATTTGAGAAGCGTGCAATGTAAGATTCGTTTTCTTTCAAGATCGCGTAGTGCGCTGCGTCGCTCACTTTCGCAATGATGTTAATTGGTTTTGATAATGGTGTGTTCATTTCGTTACGAACGGTACGTACTGAACGGATGAAGTCCATTAAGAATTCCATTTCTTCAGCTGCTTTTTCGTCCATTTGTTCTGGGTGAACTGTTGGATAAGTTGCGACCACTAATGATTCCCCAACGTGAGGAACAGATTGCCAGATTTCTTCTGTCACGAAAGGCATGATTGGGTGTAATAGACGTAATGTGTTGTCTAATACATATACAAGAATGCTCCGTGTTGTTAATTTCGCAGCTTCGTCGTCCCCTGCTAATGTTTCTTTCGACATTTCGATGTACCAGTCACAGAAATCATCCCAGATGAAGCGATATAATAGACGTCCTGCTTCACCGAATTCGAATTTCTCGAAGAGTTCTGTCACTTTGCCAATCGTTTGATTCAAGCGTGTTAAAATCCATTTATCCGCAAGAGTCTTCTCACCAGTGATATCCACTTGGTCTGCTGTTAAGTCGCCCACGTTCATTAACGCGTAACGGCTTGCGTTCCAAATCTTGTTGATGAAGTTCCATGCAGCATCCATCTTGTCTGTTGAGTAACGAACGTCTTGCCCTGGAGCAGAACCGTTTGCTAAGAACCAACGAAGCGCATCGGCACCATATTGCTCGATGACTTCCATTGGGTCAACCCCGTTTCCAAGAGACTTACTCATCTTACGTCCTTGGCTGTCACGAATCAAACCGTGGATTAAAACGTTCTTGAATGGACGTTTGCCTGTAAATTCTAACCCTTGGAACATCATACGACTTACCCAGAAAGTAAGGATGTCGTACCCTGTTACAAGTGTGTTTGTTGGATAGTAACGTTTGTAGTCGGCTGCATCTTCGTCCGGCCAACCCATTGTTGAAAATGGCCATAACGCAGATGAGAACCAAGTATCTAATACGTCTGGATCTTGTGTCCAGTTTTCGATATCGCTTGGTGCTTCCATGCCTACATAGACTTCGCCTGTTTCTTTATGATACCAAGCTGGGATTTGATGTCCCCACCATAATTGACGTGAAATTACCCAGTCGTGAATGTTTTCCATCCAACGTAAGTACGCATCATTGAAACGTGGTGGATAGAAGTTTACTGTGTTGTCGCCTTCTTCACGTTGCGCATTGATGGCTTGCTCTGCTAAAGGTCCCATTTTCACGAACCATTGTTTTGAAAGACGTGGTTCAACAACGACATCTGTACGTTCTGAGTGACCAACGCTGTGTAAATGTTTTTCGATTTTTACAAGAAGGCCAGCTTCTTCTAAATCTTTCACGATAGCTTTACGTACAGCAAAGCGGTCCATGCCTTCGTATTTACCGGCTAACTCGTTCATTGTCGCATCATCGTTCATCACGTTAATACGAGGTAAGTTGTGACGGTTTCCTACTTCAAAGTCGTTCGGGTCGTGCGCTGGAGTGATTTTTACAACCCCTGTTCCGAAATCTTGCTCAACGTATTCGTCAGCGATAATTGGAATTTCACGGTTCATTAACGGCAAGATAACTGTTTTCCCGATAAGCGCTTGGTAACGTTCGTCGTCTGGGTGAACCGCAACCGCTGTATCTCCAAGAAGTGTTTCTGGACGAGTTGTTGCGATTTCTAAGAATCCACTTCCGTCTGCTAGAGGGTAGTTCATATGATAGAATGCACCTTCTACGTCTTTATGAATTACTTCGATATCCGATAATGACGTTTTTGCTTTAGGGTCCCAGTTGATGATATATTCACCACGGTAGATTAAGCCTTTTTCGTATAAAGTTACGAAGACTTTCTTCACGGCGTCAGATAAGCCTTTATCTAATGTGAAACGTTCTCTGCGGTAGTCTACAGAAATCCCCATTTTTGCCCATTGTTCACGGATATGGCTGGCATATTCTTCCTTCCATTCCCATGTTTGTTCAAGGAACTTCTCACGGCCAAGGTCATAACGAGATAAGCCTTCACCGCGTAATTTTTCTTCTACTTTTGCTTGAGTTGCAATCCCCGCATGGTCCATCCCTGGTAACCATAAAGTGTCGAACCCTTGCATGCGTTTTTGACGGATAATCATGTCTTGTAACGTTACGTCCCAAGCATGTCCTAAGTGTAATTTCCCTGTTACGTTTGGTGGCGGGATAACGATTGAATAAGGTTCAGCGTTTGGATCTTCGTTTGGATGGAAGACGCCTGAATCAACCCACCATTGATATTTACCAGCTTCAACTTCTTGTGGTTGAAACTTAGATGACATTTCTTTAGTCATTGATTTTCCTCCTTGTATCTTGTTTGTGTCCAATAAAAAAATCCTATGAAGACACTCTCCATAGGACGATTAAATTCGTGGTACCACCTAATATTCGCGCAATCATTCATTACGCCTCGATGTTGGTAACGAAGTGTCGTCTCCGTACTCTATTACTGCATTTCGTAGAGTAAGCTCACAAGCTACCTTCAAATGAATCTGCTAGGAAGTTTCACCAAGTCTTCCCTCTCTCGTAAACAAAGTCATTTTACTCCTCTTGTTCATCGCTCTAATATACAAAATATTCTACCATTATGGCGATGTGCTTGCAACAATATCGCGCTCTCTTCTACTTCACATTTCCGCTAGACACGCCTTGGTCTGCATCTTCTGGAATCCACCAGTCTAAGAACTGCTTCATCGCCCAATCCCAGAAATCCCATTCATGCCCGCCAGCGTGTTCTTTATACGTTAGCGATACTCCTTGTTCTTTCAAAAAGCTGCTATAGCTACGATTGTCTTCCAAAAGCCAATCTTCAGTGCCACACGCCATAAAAACAGAGAGCTCGTCCTTATGCTCCATCGATTGGATGGCATGATACAACTGATTGCCTTCCGCAATAAAAGTTTTCTCATCTTTGAAGACAGCCTCCAAAAAGCTTTTTCTTAAAAAGAACGGTGCTTCCGGAATCTCTTCTGGTGGAATCGCCTGTTTCTTAATCGCTCCAGAGAACGCTCCAATCACACTAAAGGTGTCGTGATATTTAATGCCGTTTCGAAGCGCCCCGTATCCACCCATCGAAAGCCCGGCAATTCCTAAGTCTTCACGCTTTCTAGAAATGGGAAACATTCGGCGTGAGATTTCTGGAAGTTCCACCCCGATAAATTCTCCATAGTTCGTATAGTTCCATGGTTGGTCTACATAGAAATGATTTTCCCCCGAGGCATGATTAAAGCAAGATTTTTCTCTTTTGCGTAACGAAGAATTCGCGTCTGGTTGACCCAGTCCTGTTCGCTGCCCAATACTCCGTGCAGTAACACCAACGCTTTGTACGGCCCTTCGCAAAGATACTGATTATTGAAATCCACCGCATCGCTAGGTATGTAGACTGACAGCGGAATCGTTCTCATTAATGTTTTTGAAAAAAATGAAACGTGTAATAATGCCATTTGAAGCCTCCATAAAACTACTATTTTTTAAAATATCGATTCATTACCGTCACTAAGCCAAAGATAAACGTCCATTTAACGACGGATTTTTGCCAAGATTCCCATTGCTCAAATCCAAAAAAATGATTCATGATGAGGATAAAAGCAATACTGGCTACTATGCTAATAAAAATGCCAACTCCGGCACGATTGAATTTTTTGAGTTTATCCGGATTATCCCGATTCAGCCAAGTATAAAAGGAACTCGCACTAACTATCGCATTCACAATAAACAGCACCATATCTTGACGAAATACGAGCTGATAGATTGCATTTACGCCACAGATGACCCCGAACGCAACATTGACAAATTCTCTAACTTTTTGACTCATTTCCAACAACCCCTCTCCCTAAAAACGGATTCCTGAACTCATCTATATTATACTGCTCCACCAGCATTTTTACTATACGAGAAAGCAAAAAAAGAACCCAGCATGACTGCTAGGTTCCACTTCATCGGTCACTGTAGCCGAGTATTCTATTTTATTCTTCTACCCCTAGTAATAGGTTCACTAGGATGTCCACTGTCACATTACCGAAGTAACGGCGGATGTCGATGGCTTCGAAGACCTTTGTTAAGTCTTCGCGGTTGTATCCAACTCCCACTAGCGCTTTTTCAACATCGCTGATTTCTCCAAGACCGAAGAAGTCTCCGTTAATCTTAATGTCTTTAATGGCATTCTTTTCAACGTTCAAGCTGAACTCGATTTGTCCGGCTGGTGTACGTTTGGATTGTTTGAATTCGAATTTTGGATTTTTTCCGTAGTTCCAATCTGGATTGTTGAAGTACTTGCTGCGTAATTCTTCTACACGCACCCAGTCTTCATCCGTTAGAACATACTCTTTAATCGTTGATGTATCTTCCACATTGAAGATGTTTTTCAAGAGTACTTCGCGGAATTGTAAGATGTCTAAGTCTTGGTATTCAGGCGCTAAGTAAGGTTTGATATTGGTTACGCGTGAACGAACCGACTTGATTCCTTTTGACGCGATTTTCTCTTGTTTTGGACGTAAAATTTGTGGCAAAATGCTTACATCTAGATCGAGCATTAATGTTCCGTGCGCTGTTAAACGGCCATTGTTTGAGTACATCGCATTTCCAGAGAATTTCTTACCATCGATGAGAAGGTCGTTACGTCCTTGTAACTCTGCCCCTGTTGCTCCCATTTTATGGAGTGCTTCAATCACGGGTTCTGTGAATTTTCCGAAATCACGGAAGCTATCGCCGTCATCTTCTGTAATGAAGCAGAAGCAGATATTTCCCATATCGTGATACACGGCTCCACCACCTGAGAAACGACGAACAACTTGTACGCCAAGCTTGTCTACACCATCTTGATTGATTTCTTCGATGGTATTTTGGTTTTTACCGATGATAATCGCATTTTCGTTAACATAAAATAACAAAATTGGTTCATCGAGTTTCTTTTCGTTTAATAAGAAATATTCGATGGCTAAGTTTGTCGTTGCATCGTAGATTTCTTGTCCATTACGTTGATTTTTTACATAATACATCTGAAAGTCTCCTCGCTTTTACTGATATCACTAGCGCTATCATACCATAACCCTCCCCTTCACACATAAGAAAGAAGCTTGATTTTACACTGTTTTTACTCCACTCCAATACGCAATTACCATATAGGGTAATTGCAGCCTTTCAATAAGAAAAAACGCACCCTGTCCAGGATGCGCTTTGCTACAGTTTAGTATGCCCACGCGATGAGCAAATAGATGAAGGTTGAACCAAACATATCTGCCAATGCGTGCATAAGGAAGAATGGTAATAAGTTTTTGACCACTTTCTTGTACATGAAGTAGTAGAACAATCCGTACACGACTCCGATAACAATTGCCCACAACATTCCTTGATACGTATGAAATGAGAAACGAACAAGCGTTGAGAATGCTAAAGCCTTCCACTGATGTTCTTCCTTCACCGATGTCATTAATCCAAGGAAGAAGAACTCTTCGTAGAATCCATTTAATAGCCCATAAGCGATGGCCATTGGAGATAACGCTAAGAACTTATTGATGATTTCCTGTGGGTTCATGAACGGAACGAGCGCTGGGTCGAAGTAGTTGTATTCACCGCTCAGAGTTGTTACAACGTCGCCAAAGAGTCCGACAATCGTGAATAATAACGGTACCCAGATGAGTACGGACCAGTGAAAACGAATCTTCAACTGCTTGAAGTCGTAATGACGGATGACTAAGTACAAGAGTGCAATCGCTAGTAAAATCACCTGTAAGGTAAAGTTACTCGAATACACTGCCCCGTCGCTATAGGACGTTGTCGTTTCCGTATACGGTTGGACCACTTCCGTCACTGGTTGTAAGCTTTGTAGAAATTGTTGTGTGGATCGGATGATAAACTCACCGAACATGATAATCGTGACGATGAGGATGTCAACCCACTTTAAATTTTTTAATGGTTCTTTTGGTCTAATTTTAGTTAAAACTGTCATGATTGTATCCCTCTTTTCCTTATTGTATCAAAACACTGTTCTATTGAAAGAAAATCGCTTCTTTCTTTGGGCGTCTTCCTTAATAAGAGAGTACTCCTTAAAACTAAAATGAACCTAAAATCAAAAAGTTTCTACAAAAAAAGTGACTCCTTTAACAGAAGTCACTGACTAATTTTCTAAAAGAAGCGTCTCGGTATTTCGATGAACAAGATTACAAGAAGTCCATTATAAAGGCTGTGTAATAAAATTGCGTCAAACAAACTTCTTCTTCGTTCATACACAAGAAAAAGAACAATAGAACCAATAAGATAAGCTAAAAACTGTATCCAATTATGGATATAAGTCGGAAAATGAACAGCTGTAAATAGAATTGATACGATGGACATTCTAACAAAAGTATTCACTTTTCCTCGAAGTAAATTATTCAGAAATCCTCTATAAAAAAATTCTTCAATCAAAGGTGCAAAACAAACGATTCTTAGTGCCTCTAAAGCAAAAATATATTTATCTGTTGTAAGTGGTAGACCTGCCCTAAAGAAAAAATTAACTAGTTTTATTCGATCTGTCCCATAAGCCATTGAACTCCACAAATTATGAATCAAATAGCTTGAAAATGTGAGAGCAATATACGTTACAAAAACAAAAATTAAATCCATCAGTTGAAACTTTCTTTTTACTGTTGGCTTAAATAATTTTGTGTGTACTTTGTACATACAAAATACCAAAATGCCACCGCAAATAATCGTAACAATTAACTCCCACATAGCCGCTTGACGACCTAGATTCCACAAATTCATTTTGAACACAAATTCAATTCCTTCATTTATGACAATCTTCATTACAAAAAAGAATAGAACCCAAAGCGGTTTTTTCATTCGAGCACCCATTTACTTCTACCTCACATGTTTTTTCCTTATATTACCGTTTTATAGCAGATACTGTCAATATGAGATTCTAAAAAAAGCAGACTAGCGTTTTACTAGTCTGCTCTCAGTCATTATTTCTGACGGATGGTAAATCCTTTGTCAGATTTCTTTTTGTTGTTACGGCGGCGAGAATCTTTCCCTTTATATCCGCGTGTATATTCGTCTTCTAAGCCACGGCCACGACGGTCTTCTTTTCGTTTGAAGCTTCCTTTTCCGTTACGTCCTCGGTTATCTTTACGGTCGCTACGGTTGTAGTTTCCACGGCTGTTACCACGTTTGCGGCTAGGCAATGGACGTTCTGGCGTGATTTTAACTGGAATTTCAGTTGGGTCTTTAATCATGCTCTTTAGTAATAGAGCTGCCAATTCTTCTGGTTCGTATTCGTCTAATAAGTAAGACACCGCTTCTTTGAAACGTCTTGGTTCCACAGTTTTCATCATTTCGTCGATAGACTCGATGGCTGTTTTTGTTTGTCCTTCCAAGGCTTCTGTTTGCGTTGGTGGACGAAGGCTTGTCATACGTTTACGCGTTAATTCTTCAATCACTCGTAGGTAATCCATTTCGTTTGGTGTCACGAATGTAACTGACATTCCTTCTTGACCAGCACGGCCTGTACGTCCAATACGGTGTACGTAGCTTTCTGGGTCTTGTGGGATATCGTAGTTGTACACGTGCGTTACGCCTGAGATATCTAGTCCACGAGCTGCCACGTCAGTAGCGACTAAGATGTCTAAATGGTTGTTCTTGAAGTCACGAAGAACGCTCATACGTTTTTGTTGGCTTAAGTCCCCGTGGATTCCTTCTGCACGGTAGCCACGCATTTCAAGTCCGCGTGCTAATTCGTCTACACGACGTTTTGTACGTCCGAATACGATGGTTAATTCAGGCGTTTGAACGTCTAATAAACGTGTCATAATGTCGAATTTCTCGTAGTCTTTACATTTTACGAAATATTGATCGATTAATGTCGCAGTCATCTCATTTGATTTGATACGAACATGTTCTGGATCTTTCATAAATTGAACACCGATACGTTTAATATCGTCTGGCATTGTCGCAGAGAATAAAAGCGTTTGGCGATTTTCTGGAACTTGTTTGATAATCGATTCGATATCTTCCAAGAATCCCATGTTTAACATTTCATCCGCTTCGTCTAAGACAAGTGTTTCCACTGTCGCAAGCTTCAATGTACGGCGTGAAATGTGGTCTAACAGGCGACCTGGAGTTCCCACAACGATTTGTGGATTTTCTTTTAATTGGCGGATCTGACGGTTAATGTCCGCTCCACCGTAAACCGCTTGTACACGAACTTTTTTATCGCGTCCGAGACGGAACAATTCTTCTTGTGTTTGAATCGCAAGTTCACGAGTTGGTGCGATAACAAGTCCTTGTACGCCTTTTTTACTTGGGTCAATTTTTTGAAGCATTGGCAAACCAAATGACGCTGTTTTACCAGTCCCTGTTTGCGCTTGTCCAATCACATCTAAACCTGCTAGCGCTTTTGGAATGGTTTGTGCTTGAATGGGAGTTGCTTCTTCAAACCCCATTTTTTCGATAGATTCTAGTAAGGCAGAATCCAATCCTAATTCATTAAATTTCATATTTTCCTCCTTGGATACTTCGGTGAGAAGCACACGAGGGATTTCCCTTCATAACAAAAGTCTGGAGCTTTTCGTAAGAGCACCAGACTTCTACAATCGTTTAAATTTCAAACTATCTATTATAAATGTGTGTACATTTCTCAACTCAACGAATACTATAGCATGCATCCATCGAGAATGCAAAGAATACAGACCGCCGACTCCTGCTTTTTATTCTTTAAAAATGCTTTTATAACAAGTTTTTGACTGAGTGCTGATCCCTTCAAATCCTTGCGGATTTTTTATAATGGCTGTAATGGGGCACCGGCTTGAGCCATGGTCTCAAGCTCTTTCAAGATTCAAAC
>CAUQUY010000015.1:0-25371 GCA_963521405.1 uncultured Streptococcus sp. | reverse complement strand
AGAAAATAAATTTTCAAGAGTACGTAATTCACTTTGAATGCTATCCCCCATTACTACCATTATAAAATCCGCTAGATTCTTCGGAATCAGCGTCAATAAAATGAAATAGCATTTTCAAAATAAAAAACGGGAGGAGGCGGGTGGGTTTGCTTCTCGTGGTGCGGTTGAGAAATGGGACACTTTATAAAAGCTTTTGTCAGGGAGGGGACGAAAAAAGCGAGGGACGTTGGTGCGTCTCTCGCTTTACTTTACATTTATTATTCTGCTTTTAGGGCATCGACAACTGCTAGTAAGCCTGTGCCGTTGCTTGATTTGATAAGGACTTGGTCGCCTTCTTTGAGTTCGGCTTTCAAGTCAGCAATCAAGGCTTCTTTATCCATGTAATGGTGAAGCGCTGCTGATTCGAACTGGCCTTTCAACGCATCATACAGTGCTTCCATTTCTTCGCCGTACAAGTACACTAGTGCGACTTCGCTTGGAGAAATGACTTCTGAGATGCTGGCGTGCAATTCTTTCGAATGTTCACCGAGCTCTCGGATGTCCCCAAGAACGAGAACGCGACGGCCTGCTGCTTCAACAGAAACGAATGACTTAATCACCGACTTCATCGCAATTGGGCTAGCGTTGTAAGCATCATTCAAGATAGCTACTCCGTTTTGGCCTTTCACCCATTGTGTGCGGTTCTTCGTCAATTCGAAGTTCGCTAAGGCGGACACGATATCTGATAGTGGCACATCCAATGTGCGTGCAATTTCAATGGCTAAAAGCGCGTTTGAAACATTGTACGCTCCAAGGACTGGTAAAGTGACCGCCACAGTTTCAGTTGGTGTTACTAATTCAAACGCTGTGTGGTCTGAATACAGTTCGATATTTTTAGCTGAAAGTTCCTTGCTTCCTTCACCGACTGTAACGATGTTGAAGTTTGCTGGTTTTTCAGCTTGTGCAATGCCTGCTGTAATTAAATCTTCATGCGCTGGATAAATGAAAGTTCCATTTTCTTTAAGTCCAGAAAGGATTTCAAGTTTAGCCTTGGCAATGCCTTCCTTGCTACCCAATTGTTCCATATGCGATTCACCAATTAACGTAATCGCAACAACTTCTGGGCGTGCTAATTTTGATAAGAACTCGATTTCGTGGAAATCACTCATTCCCATCTCTAACACAAGTGCTTCTGTTGATTCCGGCATATCTAAAATCGTTTGTGGTAAGCCGATATCGTTATTGAAGTTTCCTTGTGTTTTATAGACACGGTAGCGTGCGCCAAGAGCGGCTGCTGTCATATCTTTTGTTGTTGTTTTTCCAGAACTTCCTGTAATTCCGACAACGCGTGGAGAAACTTTTTCTAAGTACCATTTCGCTAATTTTTGAAAAGCTTGAAGTGGGTCGTCCACCCAAATTGCACAAATACCATCTGGTGGCGTTACATCCTGTTTGCCCCACAACACGGCTGTTGCGCCGGCTTGAATCGCTTGTTCAATATAATCATGTCCGTCTGTTTGCCCTTGAAGTGGCACGAAAAGGCTGTTTGGTCCTAATTTTCGTGTATCGAAGGCTACAGATTCGATGACTTCAAATCGATGTGCTGACTGATAATCAATCGCTTCGACGGCTTTTGTAATTTCAGCAACTGTTCCAATACTCATCTTTCTACCCCTTATCTCGCGTGACGATCGTTATAGCGTTTCAACGCTAATTGAATGAGTTCTTCGACTAAATCTTTATAGGAAATGCCCATTGCTTCCCAAAGTTTTGGATACATACTAAATTGTGTGAACCCTGGCATTGTATTCACTTCGTTGATAAACACTTCGTTAGCTTCTGTTAAGAAGAAATCACAACGTGTTAAGCCGCTACCGTCAATCGCACGGAAGGCAGTTTCAGCATATTCACGAATTTTTGCAGAGACTTCTTCTGGAATCGCTGCTGGGATTTGAAGTGTTGTGGTGTTGTTAATGTATTTTTCGTTGTAATCGTAGAAGCCTGTTTGTTTCACGACTTCCCCAACCACAGATGTGTTCACTTCGTCGTTTCCAAGAACCGCAACTTCCACTTCGCGTGCGTCGATTCCTTGTTCTACGACGATACGACGGTCATATTTCAACGCTTCTTCGATGGCTGCTGTTAATTCATCGCGGTTTGTCGCTTTAGAAATCCCAACACTTGAACCCATATTCGCTGGTTTCACGAATACTGGATAGCGTAATGTTCCTTCGATACGTGTGAAGATGGCTTCTGGTGATTTTTCGAAATCAGCTTTCACAAAAGGTACGAATGGCACTTGTGGAATACCTGCTTGTTGGAATAAATGCTTGCTGGCAATTTTGTCCATTCCGTTTGCGCTGGCTAATACGCCACAACCAACATATGGTAGATCTAGGATTTCGAACAATCCTTGAATCGTTCCGTCTTCTCCGTTTGGTCCGTGTAAGATTGGGAAAACTACTGTATCTGGTCCAGCAATATCGCATGGTTGGATGCGAACCCCTGTTGAAGTTTCGCCTTCAGTAGTTGCAAAATGCGCTACAGTTCCTTCTGTTAAACGAAGCGCTTGGTCAAAGGCTACAGGAGCTTTTAATGCTTCTCCTTTTAACCATGTTCCTTCTTTTGTAATGTACACTGGTTGTACATCGTAATACTCGAAATAAATTTCTTTAATAATTGAACCGGCTGTTAAGATTGAAATATCGTGCTCTGCACTCTTTCCGCCGTAAATCACTACAATTTTCATATGAATCCTCCAAACTATTCGCGTGCTGCGAACCGCCTCATTTAGGCTCTTCGAACGTTATTTTGAAAATAACCTTGCACTTTTCAGTATAACAAAACGGCCCAACGGTTACAAGTTACGGCCAACGCACAAAAAAGCACCTCTCACATTCGCTGTGAAAAGTGCTTTAGATTGCGTCATTCATTGGAAGTTTTGCTGAAATCTTCCAGTTTTGATACGTTTCGCTATACGCGAGTTGTCCGATGCGGACGTTTTGTGTCACTTCTTTATCGGAATAATGATAACGGTCCTCCGTTAAGAAGATTGGTACTTCGTAGCTGTCTTCTTTCTTTGTGACTTTATCAAAAGCAAGACTGATTCCTTCACGATACAATGGCATCATTTCTTTAAGCGCTTCGATGGAAATCGCTGAAGCCACTTTTTCTGCTCCAAAGAATAAGAACTTCGGTGTCTCGTTCAAGATATCTGTCATCTCGATTTGTACTTGCGCCGATAAGATTGGCAAGAACTGCTCAATTTTACGGTAGTACACTTTCGAGTAGCCATTCTCAAGTGACAAGTAAATAAAGTTATTTTGTAATTTATAGAAGAACGGCGAATGCAAGTGCGTCTTCGCATGCGAAATATACAGCAAGTCTGCAATTTCTTGCGGCGTTAATTGATGAACGAAATCAATCGAATCAAAGTCCACCCAGTTCGATGGCGCCTCTTTGCCTTCTTCCACCCCTTGGAGATACGCTAACACATTTTTACGCCCCTTCACCCACATGAAGCCCGTATAAGGATCGTGTGTGGCAAGGCTTGACTTCCCGTTTAAGAGAAGAAGGTTTTGCGGAATCTCAGACTGTGGTAAGGCAGACAAACGAAACGAAATCGACTTCGTTAATACATGGTTCGATACGCTATCGTAATGGATATACAATTGTTTAGCCACAGTCTCACCTCCATAGAGTTTATCATGTTCCATTATATAGGATTTCTTTCTACTAAAACATATATATTAGATTACATTTTTACGTGTGAACCGTTTTCTTTTGTAACAATTTAGCAACATTCTAATCTAGTTCTCAGAAAACAAAAAAGACTGAGGAAATCCTCAGTCTCAGGTTACATTTTTTCTAATCGTTTAATACGATTGGCCGTTGATGGGTGCGTTGAGAAGAGCGAATCTCCTTCTTCCCCAAACGGATTTGAGATATATAACGCCGCACTCTTCTTGTCGGCTTCCGTCATTGGCGGAGCTTCTGAAATCTTTTGAAGCGCAGAGATGAGTCCATATGGATTTCGTGTGAATTCCACTGCTGACGCATCTGCTAAATACTCACGATTTCGTGACAAGGCCAATTGCAGGATAGTTGACATAAATGGTCCAAGAATCATCGCGATTAAACCGATGACCATGAAGATGGCATTTGCGCCACCACCGTTGTCATCATCATCTCGGTCTCTACTACCGCCACCCCAGAACATCATGCGACTTCCGAATTGGACGAGCATGGCAATCACGGCACCAAGCGCAATCGCAATTGTTTGAAGGCGAACGTCATAGTTACGGATGTGTCCAAACTCGTGGGCAATTACCCCTTCAAGTTCTTCACGATTCAACCGTTCTAACAATCCTGTTGTGACCGCCACGGCTGCATTTTCTGGAGAACTTCCTGTCGCAAACGCGTTTGGAGATTCGTCCTCGATAATGAAGATACGCGGCATTGGTACTTTTGCTATCATCGCCATATCAGTGACGATGTTCCAAATCATCGGTGCTTGATTTTTATCTGTAATTTCTTTGGCATGGTTTAATTGCATCACTACATTAGTCGCATTTGCAATCATCATCATTGAATACAACCCGCCGGCAACAAGGGCGATAATAACCCCAGCGACGACACTGCGTAAAGCATAATATCCAATTCCGATTCCCACTGCAATGAAGAGCGCCATGTACAACGCAATAACGACCAGCGTTTTGCGTTTGTTGGAAGCAATTTGTTGGTATAACATCCTAGCACTCCCTCCCTACTAATGAACTGTCAATTAGAATTTCACTTCAGGAACTTTACGAGCTTCAACTGGAGTTTCTAACATTTCTTCTTTAGTGAATCCACCAAAACCAGCAATAATGTTTGTTGGAATTGATTGAATAGAGATGTTATATCTCGCAACACTTGAATTGTATAATTGACGAGCGTAAGAGATTTTGTTCTCTGTGTTTGTCAATTCTTCTTGTAAGTTTAAGAAGCTGTCGTTCGCTTTTAAATCAGGATAGCTTTCAGCTAAAGCGAAAATAGTTTTTAAAGCACCTGATAATTGGTTAGATGCTTCCATTTTTTCTTGTGGTGAAACATCGCTACCCATGTTTGCAATTTGGTTTCTCATCGCAATTACTTGAGTTAATGTTTCTTGTTCGTGTTTTGCGTAACCTTTTACTGTTTCAACAAGGTTTGGAACTAAGTCGTTACGACGTTGTAATTGAACATCGATTTGTGCCCAAGCTTCTTGAACCCAGTTTTTTTGTTGTACAAGTCCGTTGTAAGCAAACATTGCCCATAAGACAATTACTGCTAAGACTCCTAATACAATCCATACTACTGTCATTTTTTGACACTCTCCTTTAGATTTAATACCCTCATTGTACCATATTTTCCTATTTGTGTGTAAAATAGTAGGTAAAGATAGAGTAGCAAAACGTAAAATTTTCTGCATCCATCCTAAGACGGATTTTGCAGTAGAAAGGAGCCCCATGATTCAGCATCAATTGTTCTCACCTATTCCACAGACGAAGGAGCATTTCTCTCGTTTTCCACTACCACAAAGCTACGTGGATTTTCTTTTGAAAAATGGTGCCGGATTCTTCACGAACACTATGATTACAACGGCGGAACCAACGCGATTTGGCCTCGACTACGCGCTCTGTAATGGACTGAGTGGCTACTCAGAAGGCCCGTATTTCCCAAGCATTCTGGACGCTTCATGGTCTCCAGAAGTAACCGGATTGCCTGAGTACTTCGTAGTCTTTTTCCAAGACGGACCTGTATACTACGCCTTCGATTATCAAAACGGCGCTGACAAGGAACCAAGCATCCGTCTGATTGATGTTGAAATGGATCAGTGGCTCGAAGTGGCAAACTCCTTCGACGATTTCCTCTCTCAACTAGAGGTAACAACCGAAGACATAACGTATGATATGAAAGACTGGATTTCCATCCATACCTTGCTGCAACAAATCGGACAGGAAAACCCTGATACACTTGAGGGACTCCTCGAAATCTTGCAAGACACGCACCCACAACTGCTCTTGCAGGTAATCGCCTATACCCTAGAACATATAGAGTCCGAAGTCCTTCGTTCGATGATTAAAGAACGCTTTGCCTTTATCAAAGACTTCCTCAGCGCAGAATTCTCTTCCTATCCAGAGTACGACCACTGCCGCGCTTTATTATCATAAGGACAACAATAAGACCAACATTTCTGTTGGTCTTATTTTCTTTCTCTATTCATCCTCTTTTTTATAAGTATCACTCAAAAAATGTTCAAAACGAAGAACCCCGAGGATTCCATAGTATTAGCAATGAGAGTTAGCATTCAAAGTGAATTATGGACTCTTAAAAATTTATTTTTTTAGAGTCCGTTTGAATCTTGAAAGAGCTTGAGACTTTGGCTCAAGCCGGTGCCTCATTGCATATACTATAGAGATATCCTCGAGGGTTCGAAGTTTTGAACGAAGTTCTCTTTCTTGAGTAGACACCTTGCGGTGTTTTATTCCAAAAAGAAAAAGTGGGGTGAAAAACTTTCACCCCTCTTTGATTACATCATACCCATGCCCGGATCCATCCCTGGCATTGGTGGTGCTACTGGAGCTGGTTTGTCAGCTACCACAGCTTCTGTTGTTAATAATAATGCTGAAACAGATGCAGCATTTTGTAATGCAGAACGTGTTACTTTTGTTGGGTCCACGATACCTGCTTCGATCATGTTTACCCATTCATCTGTAGCGGCATTGTATCCAATTCCTTTTTCTTCAGATTTCAAACGAGCAACAATGACTGAACCTTCAAGGCCTGCATTTTCTGCGATTTGACGTAATGGTTCTTCTAATGAACGAGATACGATTTTCGCACCTGTAGCTAAGTCGCCTTCTAATTCAAGAGCGTCTACTACTTTTTGAACGTTCACAAGAGCTGTTCCCCCACCTGAAACGATTCCTTCTTCAACCGCTGCGCGAGTTGCGTTTAAGGCATCTTCAATGCGAAGTTTTTTCTCTTTCAATTCTGTTTCAGTAGCAGCACCGACTTTAATCACGGCAACCCCACCTGATAATTTAGCAAGCCGTTCATGTAATTTTTCACGATCGAAATCACTTGTTGTATCTTGTGCTTGTGCGCGAATTAAAGCAACACGGTTCGCGATTAATTCTTTAGAACCTGCGCCTTCAACGATTGTAGTGCTGTCTTTAGAAACTACCACTTTACCAGCTGTCCCTAATTGAGCTAATGTTGCGTCTTTTAATTCTAAGCCAAGGTCTTCTGTAATGACTTGAGCACCAGTTAAGACCGCGATATCTTCTAACATCGCTTTACGACGGTCCCCAAATCCTGGAGCTTTTACAGCTACCACGTTAAATGTTCCGCGTAATTTGTTTAATACTAATGTTGGTAAAGCTTCGCCATCCACGTCATCCGCGATGATTAATAACGCACGTCCTTGTTGAACGATTTGTTCTAATAATGGAATGATTTCTTGGATGTTTGACACTTTCTTATCTGTGATTAAGATAAATGGATTGTCTAAAGTCGCAATCATCTTGTCATTGTCTGTCACCATGTATTGTGATAGGTAACCACGGTCAAATTGCATTCCTTCTACAACATCTAATTCCGTTTCAATCCCTTTAGATTCTTCGATTGTGATAACGCCGTCGTTACCCACTTTTTCCATAGCTTCAGCGATTAATTCACCGACTTCAGCCGAACCTGAAGAAATGGCCGCAACTTGTGCGATAGCTTCTTTTGATTCTACTGGACGAGAAATGCGGTGTAATTCTTCAACCGCTGCTTTTGTCGCAAGTTCAATCCCGCGACGGATGCCTACTGGGTTGGCTCCAGCTGTTACGTTTTTCAAACCTTCACGAACGATGGCTTGTGTTAAAACCGTTGCTGTTGTTGTACCGTCACCGGCAATATCGTTTGTTTTTGAAGCCACTTCAGCCACGAGTTTTGCACCCATATTTTCGAAGTGATCTTCTAATTCGATTTCTTTGGCAATTGTTACCCCATCATTTGTAATCAGTGGAGAACCAAATGCTTTTTCTAATACAACATTACGTCCTTTTGGTCCTAATGTTACTTTTACTGTGTTCGCTAAAACGTCCACACCACGTAGCATGGCGCTTCTTGCGTCTTCTGCAAATTTAATATCTTTCACCATAGTTATATCCTCCTTTATTCAACAATTGCGATAATGTCTTTTTCTTTCACGATGATATATTCTTGACCATCTAATTTAACTTCTGTTCCTGAATATTTCTCGAATACGACTTTATCGCCAACCGCTACTTGACGGTCTTCTGCAGCAGTGAATTCGCTTGTTGCGATTACTTTTGCAAATTGTAATTTTTCTTGAGCAGTTGTTGGTAAGAATAATCCCCCAGCAGTTTTTTCTTCTTGCTCTACCATTTGAATAACAACTCTATCTTTTAAAGGCTTTAACATATGAAATCCTCCTTCATTTTTTTAGCACTCAAAAACACTGAGTGCTAACTCATAGTTTTATGATACTCATTTGGTCAGGAAAAATCAAGAATAAATACTTGCTTATTTGTCTGTAATTTTGTAAGATTTTGACAGGAAAGGATGATTGCGATGACACGAAAAAGTTTCTTCAGAAAACTATATTTTGAAATCATATTAGCCGTCTTCTTTATCTTTCTAGCAACGACGCATTATCCTGGAAATGGATTTGACTTTATCACATTATTCTGCTGTCTATTCGCAACGACAAGCATCGTAACAAGTATCAACATGCTTCGCACCTATAACGAGTTGAAAAAACTCGCCAATCTCATCGAGAATCTGCCCGATGACGAGGATTCACTAGACGATAAAGAACCAAAAGAAAAGCACTAATCGCTCCGCAAATCGGATTGGATTAGTGCTTATTTTTTTACAAAAAAGGCACCCCATGCGGATGCCTTTCAACAAATTATTTTTGGTTATCTAAGAAATAAATAAGTGTTTGAAGTTCGTTTGTTAAGTCCACGTTTTGAACTCGAACGTCTTCTGGTACGTCTAAGCGGATTGGTGTGAAGTTCAAGATTCCGCGAACATTTGCTTCTACTAAGCGGTCTGCTGTTTCTTGAGCTACATCTTGAGGCACTGTTAAGATGGCCACTTGGATTTGTTGAACTTTCAATTGTTCTACCATTTCATCCATGCTGTAAACTGGCACACCTGTTTGGATTGTTCCAACGATGTCTTCGTTTACGTCGAACGCTGCGCTAATACGCACGTTGTTGCTTTGGTGGAAGTTGTAGTTTAAGAGCGCTTGTCCTAATTTACCAACCCCTACTAAAGCGACGTTTGTTAGGCGATCTTGGTTTAAAGTATGGCTGAAGAATTCTAATAAGTATTCTACATCATATCCATATCCACGTTTTCCTAAAGCTCCAAAGTATGAGAAGTCACGGCGGATTGTTGCGCTATCGACTTTTACGGCTTCACTTAATTCAGTTGATGAGATGCGACGTTTTCCTGCATCATGCAAGAAACGTAAGTAACGATGATAAATGGCCAAACGTTTTGCTGTTGCGCGTGGCACTTCGATTTCTTTTAATTCGTTTAAATCTTTCATGAATAAGACTCCCTTTTTCTTTTATTTCCATGCGTATTCTATCACAACGACATTTCATTTCACAAACAGTTTGCTTACACCTCACGAACATTAGTGAATTTCGCTTATATGCAGCAAGCTTTGTGCTTTTTTCTTCACAACCTCCCTATTGTGAATGTGAATGCAAAGAAGAACGCGTATCAATATTGTTCCCCTTCTTTTTTATGCTAAAATAAACTGAAACCATATTGAAAGGACCCGTCATGATTTTACTACAAGGACAAGGACTCGCGCGTACGTTTGCGGATGAAGTCCTATTTGAAAATATTACAATTCATATTCAAGAAAATTCACGCATTGCCATCGTTGGGCGAAATGGTACTGGAAAATCTACGTTATTAAAAATGTTGGCTGGAATCGAAGAACCTTCTCTTGGCGCTGTGTCAAAGAAGAAAGACCTCTCGATTGGCTACTTAGATCAATACGCTGCCATCCAGTCTTCCCGTACCGTTTGGGAAGAAATGGTGCATCTCTTCGAAGATGTGGAAACTTTGAAGAAACAAGCGCAAAAAGCAGCTGAACAACTTGGCGACCCAGACCTTCTAAGTGACCCCGTGGCGTACGAACTCGCCTTAAGACGATACGATCAATTGCAAGAAGAATTGAACCAAAAGAATGCGTATGGTTACGAGTCTGAAATTCGTACCGTTCTTCATGGATTCCGTTTCTATCCAGAAGACTACGACCAACCGATTCAAGCACTCTCTGGAGGCCAACGCACTCGTCTCGCTCTTGCTCGTATTTTATTAGAAAAACACGACCTACTCATCTTAGACGAACCGACCAACCACTTGGATATCGAGACATTAACATGGCTTGAAGACTATTTACGCTCTTCAAGTAGCGCTTTAGTCATCGTATCCCACGACCAATACTTCTTGGACCGTGTGTGTAACGAAGTCTATGAAATCAGTCATAAGGCCTGCGAATATTACAAAGGAAACTACTCGCACTACTTAGAAGAACGCGAGCAACGCTATTTACTCAAACAAAAAGCCTACGAGAAGCAGCAACAAGAGATTCACGACTTAGAAGAATTCATTGCGAAAAACTTAGTGCGCGCCTCAACCACAAAACGCGCGCAATCACGTCGTAAGAAACTTGAGAAGATGGAACGCTTAGAGAAACCAAAAGGCGATCAGCGCTCTGCTCGTTTTGAATTCACGGTGGAACGCGAATCCGGAAACCAAGTCTTGCAAGTAACGGATGCTTATATCGGCTACAACCACGAAGCCTTGAGCGGGCCGATTTCCTTCCAGCTTCGCAAGCGTGAAGCCATCGCGATTGTGGGGCCTAACGGTATTGGAAAATCTACCCTCTTGAAGTCGATTACGGGTGAATTACCCTTAATCGAAGGTTCAATCGACTTAGGTGCTGGCGTTCAAGTCGGTTACTATGACCAAAACTTGGCCGGCCTCTCATCGAATCAAACGGTTCTAGAAGAACTTTGGTCTCGTCACTCAACGATGCCTGAAAAAGACATCCGTTCGATTCTTGGCAGTTTCCTTTTTTCAGGCAACGACGTGGAGAAAACAACCGCTCAACTCAGCGGGGGTGAAAAGGCTCGTTTGGCACTTTGCAAATTGTCTCTTGAACATGATAATTTCCTATTGCTCGACGAACCAACCAACCACTTGGACATCGACAGTAAAGAAGTCCTCGAAGATGCCCTCATCGACTACGACGGCACGATTTGTTTCGTTTCGCATGACCGTTTCTTCATCAACAAGGTCGCAACGGCCATTCTTGAAATCGAAGAAACTGGCAGCACGCTGTATTTAGGCGACTACGACTACTATCTCGAGAAAAAACAAGAGAAAGAAGAACTCGCCGCTTTGCAAGAGGCCAAGGATGCCCCACTAGCGACGGCCCAGCCGATGACAGAAGCTAAAGCCAGCTACCATGCCTCTAAAGAAGAGCAACGTCAAATCCGTACGCTCACAAGACGTATCGAGCAACTAGAAACGGAGATGCACGATATCGAAACGGCACTCGAACAAGTGCATGAGGCGATGATGCTGGAAGAAAACTATTCTGACCCAGATAAAGCCGCTGCCCTCTCAACAGAAGAAGGAGCTCTTCTCGAGCGCCAAGAAACACTTCTTGCAGAATGGGAAGAAGCGTCTCTAGCGCTAGAAGAATTCAATTCATAATCGTTTGAAATTATCATATATGATAATTTTGCACTTTCAGCAATTCAAAGAAGCGTAGACTCTTTTTATAGAGTCTACGCTTCTTTTTAGTTTACTGTTGCCACTGACTTTGATAGAGATTGTAGTAAAATCCACGTTGCTCCATCAAGCTGGCATGATTTCCTTTTTCAATGACATGTCCGTCTTTTAAGACGAGAATCACATCCGCGGTACGAATGGTCGACAAGCGGTGCGCCACGATAAAGCTCGTGCGTCCTTCCATCAGATGTTGGAAGGCTTCTTGAATCTTCAACTCGGTACGCGTATCGATGGAAGACGTTGCCTCATCGAGAATCAGCATATTAGGTTGTCCCATCATCACACGCGCGATTCATATCAATTGTTTTTGCCCTTGCGAGAAGTCCCCACCGTCATCCGAAATCACCGTATCATACCCTTGTGGCAGACGGCTCACGAATCCATGGATATGACAGAGTTTGGCGATGCGAATCATCTCTTCTTCGCTAATCGTTGGGTTCCCCATCGTGATATTTTCACGGACCGTCCCCGTTTGAAGCCATGTTTCTTGAAGCACCATTCCAAATCCATTTCGCAGTGAATGACGCGTGATGTCTTCAATCGAATGTCCATCGATGGCTAATTTTCCACTATTAATATCGTAGAAACGCATCAATAAGTTAATCAATGTCGTCTTTCCGCTTCCGGTTGGACCGACAATCGCCACGCGTTGCCCTGGTTTGACATCCAGCGAGAAGTCTTCAATAAGCGGTTGGTCTTTCACATAAGAGAAATCCACATGGCTAAATTCCACAGCCCCGTCAAAGTTTTCAGGAGACACAGCACCTGCACGCTCTGGACTCTCAGAAGGTTGTTCCAACAGTTCAAACACGCGATTCGCACAGGCAATCGCATTTTGTAACTCCGTAATGACTCCTGAGATTTCATTGAATGGTTTCGTATATTGGTTCGCGTAACTTAAGAAGGACGACAGTTGTCCCACCGTCACGCCACCACTCATCACGAAGAACGCCCCGAACACGCCCACACTTGTGTAGACGATGCTATTGACAAAGCGCGTTGCCGGATTCGTGATGCTCGAGAAGAAAATAGCCTTGAGCGATACATCCGTTAACTTCTTATTAATCACCGCAAAGTCCTCAATGACTTTTTCTTGTTGCTGGAAGGCCGTAACCACTCGTGTTCCCTCAATCATCTCATTCATATAGGCGGTTTGGTCGCCACGAATTTCCGATTGTTGTTTAAAGAAATGATAGGATTTCTTCGCAACAAAGCTGGCCATCACGAAGGATACTGGCGTCACCACGACTACTACGAGCGTCAATGTCATATTCACGCTCAGCATAAAGACTAAGGTTCCTAGAATGGTCATCACACCCGTGAATAACTGTGTGAATCCCATCAATAATCCATCCGCAAATTGATCTGCATCCGCAATGATACGACTCTCGATTTCTCCGGCTGGATGAATATCTAAATAACTGAGTGGTAATGTCTCGATTTTTTCAAGCGCGTCTCTACGAAGGTCACGAACCACAGAGTACGTCATCTTGTTATTGCTGAGGTTCATTAACCACTGCGCGATGGCTGCCACTGCCGTAAAGAGGGCAATCTGCCAAAGGATGGCAAATAGTCCTTCATAGAACACTTGGCCCGTGTCCAGCATTTGGTCCACAGCTTCCCCGACTAATTTTGGAATCATTAATGTTCCGAATACATTCACACTCGCCATAAGGATGGACGCTACGAAATAAATCCGGTAGCGACGGATGTAGCGGAGGACTTTACGGATGGTTTCCCATTGAGTTGTCTGTCTCATGCTTCATCCTCCTTTGGAAATTGTGAGTAGTAAATTTCTTGGTAAATCTCATTGTTAGCTAAGAGCTCTTCATGCGTGCCTTTTCCGACAAGATTTCCTTCATCGAGTACAAGAATTAAGTCTGCATACTGCACTGAAGCCGCCCGTTGCGACACGATAAAGGTCGTCGGACGTGGTGTTTGGTTCTTAATCGCCTCACGCAATTTCGCATCGGTCGCAAAGTCTAATGCCGAAGCACTATCATCTAGAATTAAAATTGGGGCTTGTTTAGCAATCGCACGTGCAATCGTCATCCGTTGTTTTTGCCCACCGGATAAATTACGGCCATTTTGTTCGATACTATAATCAAGTCCGCCTTCTTTCGTTTGTACAAACTCACTGGCTTGAGCGACACCGAGTGCATGTTCTACCACTTCAGTAGAAGCAGATGCATTTCCAAAACGAACATTATCAGCAATCGTTCCACGGAAGAGTTGCGCCTTTTGCAAGACCATTCCGACCGCTCCACGAAGCGATGCAAAACGGTAGCGACGAACATCTTCCCCGAACACCTCTACACTCCCTTGGGACGCATCATAGAAACGAGGAATCATATTCACAAGAGACGATTTCCCGCTACCAGTCCCACCAATCACGCCGATAGTCTGTCCCTTCAACGCGGTAAATGAGATATGGTTCAGCGCTGCGTTTTGGTCCCCTTGATACGTCAATGTCACGTCTTTAAACGCCACTGACACTTCGCCTTCAGGATGAACATTTTCAGTACCTTCGACCATATCCGCTTCAATCGATAGAATCGTGTTAATACGCTCTGCACTTGCCACTGATTTTGTCATCAATACAACCAGGTTTGCGAACTTCACGAGCTCCACTAAGATTTGAGACATGTAGTTGGTTAAAGCGATGACTTCCCCTTTCGTTAAGGTGCCTGTGTCCACTTTAATCGCTCCGCCATAAAGAATGACGATGAGCGCCACATTCACAATCACAAATGTAATAGGATTCATGGCTCCTGAGAGGCCACTCACCTTTTGTTGCGCTTGATTCAACGCTTCGGTATCTTCTCTAAACGACTGAATTTCTTTTTCTTCGTGGTTAAATGCACGAATCACACGCACACCGAGTAAGTTTTCATGCACGAGGCGCATAATGCGATCCAATTTTCCTTGCACACGGCGATACATCGGAATCGTCCAGTAAATAATCCCGAATACGACGACTGCTAAGATTGGAACTGTGATGGCAAACGTCCATGCCATTTCCACATTCACAACAAAGGCCATCACAATCGCCCCACCGACGATAAACGGCGAACGTAGCAATAGACGAAGCGCGATGTTCAACCCGTTTTGCACGAGATTCATATCACTCGTCAATCGCGTCAGCAAAGTGTCATTTCCAAGCGCATCAAGTTGCGAGAAGCTAAAGTATTGGATTTTGGCAAAGAGTGCCTGTCTCACGTCGGCGGTAAAACCAGTCGCCGCCTTTGCTGCAAAATATTGAGCGGTAATCGACACGGCTACACCAACCATTCCGAGTCCAATAAGAATCGCTCCTTGTTGGAGAATCAGCGCAGTATCCCTGTTTCCAATTCCTTTGTCGATAATGACCGCCATAATGAGCGGAACAAACAACTCCAGAATCGCTTCGAATAATTTAAATAAAGGTGCCAATATCGTTTCTTTCAGATATGGCTTTAAATAAGGTTTTAACTTGTTCACACGCGTACTTCCTTTTACATCCATAGTACTTTTATTGTATCACATTTTATCCTCTTCAAAAGCGGAAAAAGTTGCTTCCTGCTTTTGATTTTTCAGAGTGTAACAATTATGTTACGTAACAAAACTGTTACACTCACTTTTAATTTCCTAAAGATGTATCATTTATGATACGTATCATAAATGATACATCACGCTTTTCCATCCTCAACTAACCCTTTTTTATACCCACAGTGAAGTATATCGGAGTAAACAATTATTAGAAGACTGGGTATCCCCTTCTTATGAAACGTCTGATTACGAAAAATCTTACGGATTCTATAATAGCAATAACGTGGGATGGCATTAAATGTTAAAAACGGAGCGTAGGAATTTAATTCCGTAACTAAAGAACTTATAAAATGTGACGCAGTAGCTGATTGAATTAATCTTCATCACTCGTGATTTGCTTAATTCTAATCAGCCTTGCGGGGGTAAGACTACAAAGCAAAACGGACTCACACTGTGAGTCCGTTTTTAGCTTTTGTCTTACTCCCTATTTACGTAAACCGTGCTCCTCGATATACTCCGCAATTTGGATGGCGTTGCTTGCTGCACCCTTACGAATATTGTCGCCTACACACCAAATGTGGAAGCTGTTTGGTTGAGAGATGTCGCGACGAATACGTCCTACATACACTTCATCATGTCCAGTCGCTTGTAATGGTGTTGGATATACATTTTCCTCAGGCTTATCTAATACGATCACACCTGGTGCTTTTTCTAAAATCTCACGAATTTCTTCAGGTGTTGTGTCTTTTTCGAAAGTCACATTGATTTCTACAGAGTGTGAGTTATAAACAGGCACACGTACACAAGTAGCAGTGATGGCTACATCATCTGATAACCCTAGAATCTTGCGAGTTTCTTGAATCATTTTCATTTCTTCTTTTGTATAGCCATTTTCTAAAAATACGTCGATATGTGGCAATACATTATTGTAAATTGGGTGTGGATAGTTCGTTGGCGCTTCCCCTTTTTCCCCATTTCTTAAATCATTAATTCCTGCTTGTCCAGAACCTGAAACAGCTTGGTAAGTTGTATACGCCACACGTTTTAATCCAAATGCATCATGCAATGGACGTAATGGCACAACCGATTGGATCGTTGAGCAGTTTGGATTTGCGATAATCTTACGTTCTAATGTTGGTGCGTTACATTCTGGCACGACTAAGTCAATCTCTGGATCCATTCTCCATGCGCTTGAGTTGTCGATAACAATTACGCCGTCACGTTCTGCGATTGGCGCAAATTTCAATGAAGTTCCGCCCCCTGCTGAGAAGATGGCGTAATCAATATCACGCTTGAAGGAGTCTTCCGTTAATTCTTCGACTACATAATCTTTTCCTCTAAACTGTAGTACTTTCCCTGCTGAACGCGCTGATGCAAGTAGATATAAGTGGTCCACTTGTAAGTTGCTTTCTTCTAAACGTTCAATCATTTTTGTTCCAACGACACCTGTCGCTCCTACAATTGCAATATTTACCATAAAAAAATCTCCTTTTTGCTAAAACGCTATGTTGAAAATTATAGCGAATCTCTCGTTGAAAGTAAAGAATTGTCTTTCTTCGCAACACATTTGTAGCTATTATAGATACACTCTTTCACGAGTGCGTCATCTGAGCATACATTCAGCGCGATTGAAATCCAATGCTTCTTATTCATATGATAGGCTTCGAAAATCCCGTCAGTCGCAACGAGTCGTTCCTTGTCTTCCGGATGAATCTTCACGTTCAAAATAAGGGCGTCGGCCTTTGAAGCCACTCCTAGTTTTTGAAGCGGCACTTGCATCATGAGCGCATACCATTTCCCTTTATCTTCGACCGTAAAGCCCATCGCCTCCGTCTTCTCAAACGGATTGCCATGATACGGGACGATATTCTCGGTAATCCACTTCGTCCACTTTTGGCGCGCTTCTTCAATATCTGATTGCTCGGGATGCATCCATTGAAACACTAGCTCCTCTGCCTCTTCACGCAAGGCTTGAGCGATGCTACTACTTGTTGTCGGTATATCGAATAAGGTATAGCGCTCGTTAACGTCATCGAGCGCTACGATTTCTAAGCCTTGTTTCTTGCTGGCACTCACCACCTGAAAGGAAAATCCATCCATTTGGCTTGGAAAGATTTTTCCTTCCAGTTCTGGTAAGTCCGTTTTTAGTGTCCATTTCATAAGTGCGACCTCTTATAAACGATACTCCGCACGCAATTCGAGAATCACGTCGCGTAAATCGGCTGCTTTCTCGAAATCGAGGTCCTTGGCTGCCGCACGCATATCCAACTCGAGTAACTCGAGCGCTTCTCGACGTTGTTCTTGCGTCATCTTCTTGAAGTCTTTTGCAGTCGTTGGTGCATCTTCTTTTTCGACCTCGTGCGTAATCGCAATTAAATCGCGGATATTCTTCACGATAGTCTTTGGTACGATGCCATGTTCTTTATTGTATGCCTCTTGGATGGCACGACGACGATTCGTTTCATCAATCGCTTTTTGCATCGAATCCGTAATCTTATCGGCGTACATAATCACACGACCGTTCGCATTACGCGCCGCACGTCCAATCGTTTGAACCAGAGCACGTTCACTACGAAGGAAGCCTTCCTTATCCGCATCGAGAATCGCCACAAGAGACACTTCCGGCACGTCTAACCCCTCACGAAGCAAGTTGATTCCGACCAATACGTCGAATTCCCCGAGGCGTAAGTTACGGATGATTTCCGTACGTTCCAATGTCTTAATGTCACTATGCAAATACTTCACCTTAATGCCCACTTCTTCTAAGTAGTCGGTCAAGTCCTCGGACATCTTCTTCGTTAATGTCGTGATAAAGACACGCTCATTTCGTTCTACACGTAAATTAATTTCACTAATTAAATCATCAATCTGTCCTTTAATTGGACGAACTTCCACTGGTGGATCGAGCAAGCCAGTTGGACGAATGATTTGCTCCGTAACTGTTGGCGTATGCGATAACTCGTAAGGCCCCGGAGTAGCCGAAATGTAAATGATTTGTGGCACGCGTTCCTCAAACTCTTCAAAGCGCAATGGACGGTTATCCAAGGCACTTGGCAAGCGGAAGCCGTATTTAATCAACTGCTCCTTACGAGCGCGGTCCCCGTTATACATTCCACGAATTTGCGACATCGTAATATGCGACTCATCGACCACGAAAAGCGAATCTTTCGGGAAGAAGTCTAGCAAGGTATATGGTGGTTGCCCTGGACGTCGGCCATCCATATGACGAGAGTAGTTCTCAATCCCGTTACAGTAGCCCATCTCAAGGAGCATTTCGATATCGTAGTTCGTACGTTGCTCCAAGCGTTGTGCCTCTAGCAGTAAGTTGTCGTCTCGTAATTCCTTGAGTCGTTCCGCAAGCTCTTCTTTAATCGTAGATACGGCCCGTGAAATTTGGTCTTCATTGGCTACAAAGTGCGTTGCTGGGAAGATTGGTACGTGTTCCACGGTTGCTTTGATTTCACCCGTCAACACATCGACTTCCTTAATCGCTTCGATTTCATCTCCGAAGAACTCGATACGAAAGGCTGTCGCATCATTTCCTGGCAGGAAGATTTCAACGACGTCCCCACGAACACGGAAAGTTCCACGGCGGAAATCATAGTCGTTACGCTCGAACTGCATTTCTACCAATCGACGCAATAAGTCATCACGTTCGATTTCCATGCCTTCACGAAGCGACAATACATGGTCGCGGTAATCTTCCGGGTTTACTAAACCGTACATCGAAGACACGGACGCCACTACAATCACATCACGACGTTCTAGAAGGGCGCTTGTGGCCGAGTGACGTAATTTATCAATCTCATCGTTGACGCTTGATTCCTTCTCAATATACGTATCACTGGCAGGAACGTATGCCTCTGGTTGATAGTAGTCATAGTACGACACAAAATATTCGACAGCATTGTCCGGGAAGAATTCTTTCAACTCTCCGTACAGCTGGCCGGCTAATGTTTTATTATGCGCTAATACTAGCGTTGGTTTATTGACTTTTTGAATCACATTGGCAATCGTGAACGTCTTCCCTGTTCCCGTTGCCCCAAGTAAGGTCTGTTCTTTGACCCCATTATTAATACCATCGACGAGTTCTTGGATGGCTTGAGGTTGGTCTCCATTTGGTGCGTAAGGAGCCACTAATTTAAATTGATCCATGACTTCACCTCTTTCTTTTCTAGTATACCATCATTACGGGAGTTTTACCGTTTGTCTGTCTTGTTCTTTCACAATACCTTGCTTGCAATTCAAGTAGGACTTTTGTATAATAGTTCGTGTTGGAAACAACTGATCAGTAATTATACATGTTAAATGAAAGAGGGGTGAACCCATTGCCAAATATCGCATCACAAATCAAACGTGTTCGTACTAACAAAAAGTCAACACTTGCTAACAACGCTCAAACTTCTGCTATGCGTACAGCTATCAAAAAATTTGACGCTGCTGTAGCTGAAGGTGCTGAAAATGCTGAAGAATTATTACGTGCTGCTCACAAAGCAATCGACGGAGCTGCTTCTAAAGGATTAATCCACAAAAACAAAGCTTCTCGTGATAAATCACGTCTTGCTGCAAAATTAAGCAAATAATAATTAGCCTGAGAATTGATCTCGGGCTCTTTTTTTTATTCTCTGAATTAGAAATGGTGCTTCTTGGTTGGGTAAAATCCTTACGGATTTCTTCAAGGTAGATTGTTATATCGGATAAACTGAAAAGAATCAGTTTTGTTATTGAAAGAGTTATAGCGGGGCAACGGCTCGAGCCTATGTCTCTCGCCTTTAAAGCCTCAAAGCAGGAGTACGGAAGAACTTCCTACTCCTGCTAATTCGCATTTAATGCACTTCCCCGCTATTCTTTCAATAAACTGATTCTTTTTTTGTTTATCCTCTATTTAAATTTCACCCGTAGAATCCGTAAGAATTTTACTCCTATTGCGTTATTTCAGAGCTAAAAAAGAAGCCCGAACAATGGGACCACTCCGAAAAAACAAAAAGAGCCCGTTCAATTCGAAGGCGGAGGGGAAAAAGAAAGGGTGCCCGGGGGATATGAAGGTGCTAGGAAATAATGCCCCAACAATTGGACTGCTCCAGGAAGAAAAAAGTGCCCGAGGGAGGTGGGTGGTCTCCTGCTCGGGCACTCTTTTTTTGTTAGATGATAATATCGTCGACAAATTGTTTGGCTTCTGACAAGCTCATTCCTGTTACGTTACGTAATTTTTGAATAGCTTGAATCGGTTGGCCATTGCGTTTCAATTCGCGTACGCACTCTTCTAATTCTTCTGGGATGTACGCTTCTTCTACTGGTGTACTCTCTTGTGTTGATGGTGTTTGTTCCACCGCTCCGCTGGTATTTGGTTTTGTGCGGAACATCAGAGCAACTACCGCTACTAAAACAACAGCGATGATAACGATTAGTAATTCCATTTGGTTTCTCCTATTTCATCAATTTGTAAACACTACTTCTATGAGCAAATTCAAATGCTATAATTTTTAATTGGTCATCTTCGATTTCTACAATTAATCTATAATCTCCAATTCGATATCTCCAATATTTTGACAAAGTTCCACGCAGAGGTTTCCCCTTACTTCTAGGCTCTTCACAGTCCATCAAATTTTTTTCAATCCATTTTTTTAAGATCACTTTGGTTCCATTATCTAATTTTTTAATTTTCTTTTTGAGACGTTCATCATAAGAAAGTGTGTACCTCATTATAAGTCTCCCCAGAATTCCTCATGGTCAACTAATATAACTTCTCCTTTTGCTTTAGCACTTTCGTACTCTTTTACAGCTTGTAAATCATATTCTTCTTCAATTTTTTCAGTTAATGCTTTCTTTAATAGGGTCGTTAATCCTTCTCCGGTAAAGTCTGCATAATTTTTAAAAAGGCGCTCTTCTTCTTTATTTAAACGTAATGAAATTGTACTCATTTTAACCCCTCCTTAATTGTATATACATTGTACCACATATTTTTATTAATTCAACTCAAATTTTAATTAAAATTAGATAATTATTTACAAACGACTCAACGCCGAAATCTTTAATAAGATATCGACGTTTCAAACAGACTAATTATAACGTTCTTTGGCCGCAAAATTGGAGGATGAACCATTCCAATTGCATTTCTTTGATGCCAACGCTGGTTTTCAATGCGTACTCGGTTTCGACTAATTGCTGGAAGGCTGCTTCCAATAATGGCGTTCCGTAGCGGCGGCATTGGTTCAGCGCGAGTTTGACGCGATACGGGTGCACCGCGAGTGTCTTTTGAATTTCGGGTTCTTGGTAGCCGGCTTTTTTCAAATAAGACACTTGAAGCAATAGGCGGAATTGGCCTAATAGAATCGCGTTCATTTTGATTGGGTCTTCTTTTTGCAATAGCATGTCATGATAAATTTGAAGGGCACGTTTGCTGTCTTTGTTCAGGATGGCTTCTCCAAAATCAAAGATGCTTTGTTCCAAGGTTTTAGCCACTAACGCCTCGACCGTTTCAAGTCGAATGGAATACGTTCCAATTTCGGCAACCATTAATTTATCAAGCTCTTTCATACAAGTGGTAAGCGAGTATTGTGTTTTGAGGAGTAAGGTATTTAACGCCTCTTCTTGAATGCCATATTGTTGCGAACGTAAATAGTCCTTGATGTATTGTCTCACATCGCGTTCTGAGAGTTCGCTCGCATCGAGTAGAACGGCAACCTTCTTCAACTGTTTCACGATTTTCTTACGTTGGTCCAACTTTTCGTACGGCGCAAAGAAAACCATCACCGAACTGTCCATCGGATTTTCTAAATACGCTTGTAGGCGGTCCAACTGATGGTCGATGGATTTCTTTTCCTTCTCCCCTGTTAAAAACGTTGGATTATCAATCATAACCAATCTGCGGTCTCCAAAAAATGGCACAGACTCGGCATCTTGAACCGCGGTTTGAACGGACACTTCATCCATATTGAATCGTCCTACGTTCAAATCTTGATCTTCAGGAGCGACAATGGTGTCCAAAAATACTTTACGCGCAAGCTCTTGTAAGTACGGTTCTTTCCCTTGAACGAGATAAACCAGACTGACTTGCCCTTTTTTAATTCGATTGAGCTGTTTCTCAAATTCCATTTCTTCGCCTCCTGTTGTTTTAGTTTATCTTGAAAACGAGTCTTTGTCTATTGTTTCAATTCTTTTTTCCGTTTCGTAAGCCTGGTTGTGACTTCTAATTTTTCGCGAGCAAACCGAAGCCGAATTTGCCCGTCTTGGTCCGTCCGGAAAATGATAGCGCCAGTAGCTTTCAAGCGCGCCAAAGTCTCTGGACTGGGATGCCCATAGTGATTGTGCTTCCCACACGATATGAACGCGAGTCTTGGCTGAACGAGTTTGAGAAGCGCCTCGCCACTCGATGTCCTGCTCCCGTGATGCCCCGCTTTAAGAATAGAGAACTGTAAGTGTGGATTGTCTTTTACGACAGCCTCCTCCACCTTCTCTGAGGCATCTCCAGTGAGAAGAATGGTCTGTTTCATCACTGTGACGAGTGCTAGTATCGAGTCTTCGTTTTCTGCATGAGACAAACCTTTTGGCCATAGCATCTTCCACTTCGTCTCATTCCATTTCCACTCATCTCCTGAGAGTACCAACCGCCACTGAATCTTTGGATACTTCTTTTTCATCTCCTGCATCAGCGGAATCTTCTCCATGCCCTTTCCGATAATGAGTTGCTGGATAGTGAGATGCTTGGCGATGGTTTTTAAGTTTCCGACATGGTCCTCGTCTCCGTGAGACAACATGACTTGTGAGAGCTCCGAGAGCCCCTCTGCTTGCAAGGCTGGAACAACCGTCGTAATCCCTTGGTCTTTTTTCTTTCTGTGCCGCCACGCCTCTTTCTGTTTAAAATCCGAGAGGCCGCCTGTATCGATCAGTGTCGCCTGATTCCACCCTGGCGCTAGTAAAAGGATGGAATCCCCTTGCCCAACGTCCACCATCACGAGTTCTGTCCCCCAGTGATACGGCACTTCAATTAACAGCGCAAGTATGGCTAGTATCGAAAGGACTCCTTTTTTAATCGTCATTTTTCTTCGTTCAAATAAAATCCCGACGACAATAAGGACAGTAAGAAAGAGAACTATTTCCCATTTGTCCCAAATCCCCAGTGTGAATTTCGTAAAGGACAACTGCTGGCAGAACGTAAGAACACGGGAAATGCCAGAAAGAATGAATTCTCCGATCGTTGTCAGAAGTTCTATCAATGGATTAAAACTTATCAGTACCGCGAATAAATAGGCGGTTAACAATGGAAATAGCAGCATCTCAAACAACATCGAAAAGAGCGCAGTTAAAAGAATGCTCAGTGCGTTCCAATAAAAGAAATACTGGCATAGAAGCGGCAATACAATAAGGCTCATCCCAATCGGTACCCACAAATTAGCCCGAATGCGAGGAAAGACAGCTCGTTGCCATTTCGAGAGAAAAATAATAATGGCCGTTAATCCATAACTTAGTTGAAAGGCTACATTTAAAAGAATCCCGGGCCAAACGAGAATGGAAGCAATCGCCATCCAGAGTAAGCAGTCCATCTGTATGCTCCCACGTTTTCTAATGAACGGTTTGGATAAGGCGGCTAACACGACCATTCCAATCGCACGGGTGCCACTAATATTCCAGCCAATCACAAATCCGTAGAGCACTACAAACAGCACCAGTAAGCCACGCGTTTTTTCTCTAGTAATGCCGCTTCGCCAACAGAGGCGTTCGATGCAAGCGACCATTAAGGAGATATGTAATCCGGAAATCGCTAAGAGATGCAAGAGGCCAAGCTGCTTGTATTGTTCCCACTCTTCTTCGCTAAAACCCGTTCGGTCCGCTAAGAGTAAGGCTCCTGTATATTGTTTAATGCGACTGTCTTTTTGAGACCGTACCACTTGCAATAACTGAGACCGAAGATGCTCCACAAAGCTCCAGAATCCTTTGACAGGCTTCATACTAGAATTCATTCGCTCGACTTTTAGAGCGTGCAGCACTCCAAGACTCTGATAGTAATTTTTCGCATCGAAATTCCCTTTATTGCGCGCATGCTCAATTTCTTCAATGGTCCCTTCAACCGAAACGCGGACTACTTCATGCAACTGCAAGAAGGCTCGTTGCTCGGATTCCGACTCGAGTACATAATAGAAAAAGACTTTCTCGTGCTTCGTTCCAGCTTCCAGCGTGGCCGTTCCCGTAACTAAATCCCCGTTCACCTTCAACTGGTTTGGATTTAACACGAGTTGCCCATGTATCGCATCATCGACCGTAAAAGCAGGATGTGTCACTTCTCGTACATACAAAAATAAACGCAGCCCGACCGCTACACAAAGCACGACACCGACTACTCTTTTCCATGCCTCGTGCCCTCGCTTCCACGCCACGGCAACGATGAATAAAGGGACAATCCACCACGCGACTGTCCCTTCAAAGACAACGATGCCAGACGCTACGAGCACCGCTAGTATCCAGTAACTCATTGCGTCACAATCCTTTCCTCAAAGGACTCGAAGAGCTTCTTGCCAATGCCGCGGACTTTCATCAAGTCTTCCTTCGTTTTAAACGAACCATTCTTCTTTCGGTATTCGATAATCGCCTCGGCCTTTTTCTCACCGACACCCTTCAATGTCTTCAACTCTTCCACCGTTGCCGTATTAATATTCACTTTTCCTTCTTTGGATGCTTCTTTACTCGTTGCGCCCGCTGGAATTGTCTCAGCTTCTTCTCCTACTTTGGGCACAACGATCACCATTTGATCTTCTACTCTTTGCGCCAAGTTCACTTTCTGGCTATCTGCCTCCGCCGTCAATCCTCCTGCGGCATCAATCGCGTCTTTCACCCGGTCACCAACCTTCATTTGATAGACTCCCGGCTTTTTCACTTCTCCTTTAATATCAACGAAAATGACCGCTTCTAGCGTCGTACTTTCTTCTGTTTTCTCCGCCATTACTGTCGTTACCACCGCTTCACTTTCTTCCACGGCTTCTTCTTTTTTAGGCAACAGTCCAC
>CAUQUY010000014.1:0-25625 GCA_963521405.1 uncultured Streptococcus sp. | reverse complement strand
TTTCTAAGTCCTGAATCGACTTTAAAAATGACACTTCCGCCTTTACCGCCGTCTCCACCAGCCGGGCCTCCGTCTGGTACGTATTTTTCACGACGAAACGCAACCATTCCGTCTCCACCTTTTCCGGCTTTGACTTGAATCGTGGCACGATCATAAAATACTGCCATTTCATTCACTCTCCTTTCTGTGTGAGGGGTCTTATTTAACGATTAATGATGTGAAATCTGCTAAATCTAAAATGATTTCAGATAGTAATCCTAAGAATCTTAGACGGTTACGACGAGTCGCTTCATCATCCACCATTACCATGTTTTCATTGAAGAAATCATTAATTTTTGGTGCCATTGCTTCTAAATGACTGTACAATTCTTCAGGAGTTAATGAACCAACTTTTGCATTCAACTCTTGAATAGCTTTCACTAAGTTACGTTCACTTTCTGTTTCAAGACAATCTTCTAAGATTTCACCACTCGCATCATCTTTAGTTTTTGCACTAATATTGATAACACGGTTTAAGGCCTCTGTAATTCCTTTAAATTCTTCAGATTCAGAAACAGCTGAAAGAACTTTCGCTGCTTTTAATTGTTCAGGAACTGATGAAGTATTGCTGTTCACAACCGCGTCTATAATATCATGACGTTTCGTAATTGTTGCAATACGTTGTGCTACACGTTCACGAATGAAGCTTAAAATAAACTCTTCAATTTCATCTTCTTTATCTGTTAGGAACTCAGCGTAATCAAGACCTAACAATAGTTTTGTAAAGTCTTCAATTTCAATGTTCCAATCAAAGGCCGCAAGAATTTGTACAAGTCCCATAACTTGACGACGAAGTGCATAAGGGTCATTTGAACCTGTTGGAAGCATTCCAGCAGCTGTAAAGCTTAAGAAAGTATCTAATTTATCAGCAACCGCAAGTAAAGCACCTGGTACAGAAGAAGGTAATTCACCATCTGCACTTGTTGGCATATAGTGTTCACGAATTGCTTTGGCAACTTCTGGCGTTTCTCCTTGTTTCAAGGCATAGATTTCACCCATGATTCCTTGTAATTCAGGGAATTCACCAACCATGTTTGTCACTAAGTCGAATTTGTAAATAGAAGCGGCACGTTGCGCTGTAACAACGACATCACTTGGTAAGTTCAATTCTTTTGCAAGACGTCCCACAAGTAATTGCACACGGTCCATCTTCTCTGTCATAGAACCAATTTTTGCATGGAAGTTTAATGTTTCTAATTTCTTCAAGAAAGTTGTCATCGGAATCTTTAAGTCTTCTTCATAGAAGAATAAAGCATCTTCTAGACGAGCAGTTAATACTTTTTGATTTCCTTTTGCGACATTTTCAATCATGTAATCATTACCGTTACGAACTGAAACGAAGAATGGTAATAATTGTTTTTCTTGGTTATACACAACGAAATAGCGTTGGTGTTCTTTCATTGATGTGACTAATACTGGTTCTGGAACGACTAAGTATTTTTCATCGAAAGTACCCGCAAATGCTGTTGGGTATTCAAGGATTGAGCTTACTTCTTCTAATAAGTCTTCATCAATTGGAATAATCCAGTTGTTTTTAGCAGCTAGTTCTTCTATTTGCTTGCGAACTAAGGCTTTACGTTCATCTTGGTTCACGATGACAAATTGTTCAGCTAAAGCTTTTTCATAACTTTCTGGATTTTCAATCGTTGCTTCTTTTCCTAAGAAACGATGACCTCTTGAAATACGTCCAGCTTTGACATCTAATACGCCGATTTCTTCGATGACTTCATTGCCGTATAACGCAACAATCCAGTGAATTGGACGTAAGTATTCAAATGTATGAGCTGCCCAACGCATTGTTACTGGGAATTTCATATCTGTAATCACAGAAGATAGGTTTTTAACCACTTCTTTTGTTGATTTACCAGCGATATGTTGTTTCACATGAATGTATTCAATGCCATTCACTTCTTCAACGTAAATATCATCTGTTGTTAATCCTTTACCACGAACAAATCCTTCAGCTGCTTTTGTCCAAGCATCATCTTTTTTCGCAATTGCTAAAGATGGTCCTTTAAAGATTTCTTCTCGGTCAGCTTGTTCTTCTACTAATCCATTGACACGAACTGCCAATCTTCTTGGAGTCGCAAATGCTTCAACGGATTCAAATGCTAAATTTTCATCTTTGAAGAAGTCTTCCACACGTTTTGCTAATTGTTCAGAACTTGTTCGAACATATTGAGCAGGTAATTCTTCTAAACCGATTTCTAATAATAATGATTGTGTCATTCTCTCTCCTCCAAACTCTCTTATTTCTCTTTCAATAATGGGAATCCTAATGCTTCACGTTCAGCCACGAAAGTTTTCGCGATGGTACGAGCCATCTTACGAATACGGCCAAGGAATCCAGCACGGTCTGTTGCAGAAATAATTCCGCGAGCATCCATTAAGTTAAATGCATGAGAGCATTTCAATACATAATCATAAGCTGGGTGCACTAAGCCTTTTTCCATTAATACAGTGGCTTCTTTTTCAAAGTCTGTAAATAATTGCATTAATAATTCTACATTGCTTTCTTCAAAAGCGTATTTAGAATGTTCATATTCAGGTTGTGTGAAGATATCTCCGTATTTAACATCTCCAGTCCAAACTAAATCATATACACTCTCTACTTCTTGAATGTATGAAGCAAGACGTTCTAAACCGTAAGTGATTTCACTTGTTACAGGGTGGCATTCTAGTCCACCTACTTGTTGGAAGTACGTAAATTGAGTCACTTCCATTCCGTCAAGCCATACTTCCCATCCTAAACCAGCACAACCAAGAGATGGGTTTTCCCAGTTATCTTCCACGAAACGAATATCGTGTTCTAAAGGGTTAATTCCAAGAGCTTCTAGGCTTCCTAAATATAATTCTTGAATGTTTTCAGGAGATGGTTTCATCACCACTTGGAATTGGTGGTGTTGGAATAAACGGTTTGGGTTTTCCCCGTAACGTCCATCTGCAGGACGACGTGAAGGTTCCACGTATGCTGCATTCCATGGTTCAGGCCCAATGGCACGAAGGAATGTATAAGGGCTCATTGTCCCTGCCCCTTTTTCAGTATCGTATGCTTGAAGAAGCAAGCATCCTTGGTTTGACCAATAATTTTGTAATGTTAAAATAATTTCTTGAACACTTAATTTTTTTGCCATAATTGTTCCCCTTTCTATTGTGCATTCACAACTGGATAGAATTCATAAATCACACCAGGAATCACTTCACATTTCACTTCTTTAATCGCTTCATTTTTCGTTTTAAAACCGTACATTGAATGGTTAACACTTGTTTGGAATTGCTCCAACACTTCATCTTCATGACCGATCACACTGACTTTAATCGGCGCTAATGACACCACCTTCAATTGAAAATCTTTGAATTCTGAAGCTGGGATGACCATTGTAAAATCCATACTATTTCCTCCTTTGACTAAATAAAAAAGTCCCTATGTACACAAAAAGCATACATAGGGACGACTAATCGCGGTTCCACCCTAATTTCTTGGTTTAAAACCAAGCTTCATTGTTGATAGACTCAAGTGCGCCATTTTTAATGAACCATGATATGGATTCCACCAGCCCATACTCTCTTTGACATTTTATCATTAAAAATCTCACTGTCAACGTCCTATTAATCTTTCACCATAGTACCGATAATTGCTTAAAAAGTCAAGTAAAGACAGCGTTTTGCGCTACTCTTAATCTTGTTCTCTTTTCTGCATTAACGTTTCCCACTCGACCATCTGATCTAAGAATTTTTTGCTCTTCAATCGAATGCCCACATACTCATCCATAATGGTGTCAAACAACCGTCTTAACTCACTTGTAGTCTCACTCGATAACTGAATAGACCCTATTTGTTTTGGAGAAAATACAAGCGCTAACTGCCTTGCGACATACAATGCCTTTCTAGAAAGCTGCATGCGATACTCGTCTTCGTCTAAGTGATTCTTGCACAGGCATCCATGCTTCTGAATTGAAAAATCGACTAAGTCTGTATCTCTATTACAAATGACGCAATGTTGCCATTCCACCTCGACTCCATAGTAACGTAGAATCTTGATTTCAAAGAAACGCAAAATCACTTCCGCATCGACTCCATTATTAATGGCTTCAATAGAGTCCCAAAGCAGTTGGAACACCGTCTTGTTCACAATATGGTCATCCATCACCGCATCTGTTAATTGCGTTAAATACGCTAAAACCGCTTGTGCCTTTACATCTTGCAAGACAATCGTCGCAGGCTTTATATCGTGACTATCCTTTAGGAAACTAAACCCATTTTGATGAATATGCCCAAGAAAAGTCGCTCTTGTAAACACCTGTGTTGCAGCTGTTAATGGATGATTGCTTTGCTGTGCATTTCGTAAAAAGAACATTAACTTTCCGTGGTCTCTCGTCAAAATTTTAACAAGCATATCTTTCTCGCGATACGCCTGTCGCATTAAGACAATTCCATCAAAATAGTGATAATAATCCATTTGATTCCATCCTAATCTCTATAGTCTGTATCTCGATATCCGTATTCTTGTAAGTTACTCTTACGTTTACGCCAATCTTTCTCAACTTTTACCCACAGTTCAAGGTAAACCTTATTTCCAAGTAATTGTTGAATATCGCGTCTCGCTCTCGTCCCGATTTCTTTTAAGAGACGGCCGCCTTTACCAATAATAATGCCTTTTTGCGATTTTCGCTCAACAATGATATTCGCATACACATGTACTTTATCGAATTCATCTTTTTGCATTTTATCCACTGTTACAGCCACTGAGTGAGGAATTTCTTCCTGTGTTAATTGTAAAATTTTCTCACGAATCAATTCTGATACAACAAAGTACTCAGGGTGATCGGTGATTTGGTCTGCTGGATAATATTGTGGTCCTTCAGGAAGTGCGTTAATGAGGCCTTCCATTAGTTCGTTCACATTATTACCTTGTAGTACTGAAATTGGGAATACACCAGCAAAATCAAGTGCATCTTTATAACTTTCCACACGTTCTAATAGCACTTCTGGAGTTACAAGGTCAATCTTATTTAATACTAAGAAAATCGGTGTCTTAATCCCTTTTAGCTTTTCAATAATGAAGTCGTCTCCTGGTCCACGTTTTTCACTAACGTTCACCATAAATAAGACTGCATCTACTTCTTTTAGCGCAGAATAAGCACTCTTCACCATGAATTCTCCAAGTTCATGTTTTGGTTTATGAATCCCTGGAGTGTCTAAGAACACGATTTGAGCATCCTCTTTCGTATAAACTCCTTGAATTTTATTTCTTGTTGTTTGCGCTTTGTCAGACATGATGGCAATCTTTTGACCAAGCACATAGTTCATAAATGTTGATTTGCCGACGTTAGGGCGTCCCACAATCGCTACAAATCCTGATTTAAATTGTTTTGTCATACTCTCTCCTTAAAAATGAATCCATTTTGGCAAAATAATAATCATCGCTATAATGACTGTGAAGCATGCACTTAATAACACTCCACCAGCTGCAATATCTTTTGCCTTCTTCGCTTCAATATGATATTCCTTCTTCACTAGTAAATCGACTAAATTTTCGACAACGGTGTTTAAAATTTCCATGAGAAATACGATGAAAATACAAAGTAAAATAAAACACCATTCGATTGCTGATAACTTAGAGAAGAAACTAATCAAGATGGCTAACGCAGCAATGCATAAATGAGCTTTCATATTTCGCTCTTCTTGAATCACGGTCAAAATACCATGAATTGCGTGTTTAAGCGACGTTAGAAAGTTGGAATTTTTTTCAGTCTGCTTATGCGTCATCTCGTTTCAACCCATAGGCATCTAGGATTTCTTTTTGCAATCCTGTCATTTCAGCTTCCTCTTCTTCTGTTTGATGGTCATATCCATTTAAATGCAAGAAGCCATGCAATGCTAAGAAACCAAGCTCACGTTCAAGAGAATGACCATAGTCTTCTGCTTGTTCTTTTGCACGGTCTAAAGAAATCACAATATCACCGATAGACGTTACAAAACTATCGTCTTCTTCCATAATGGATTTCATGCTTTCGAAGTCATCATCAGAATCATCTAACGCAAAACTAATCACATCTGTGACTTTATCAATATTTCTAAACTCACGGTTGATTTCACGAATACGTTCGCTTGAAATAAATGAGATACTACATTCTTTGTTTTCAGGGATTTTTAAGTAATCCGCAGCAAAACTAACCACATTATGCACAAGTTCTTGATGGCTTTCGGGTACTACTTCTGTTTCATCGATAATTTCAATAATCATATTAAAAACTCCTTTTTTAGCGTCACTAATATTGTAACAAACTCCCTACATTATTGGAACTTTGACGGTCTTAAAGTTTGCTTTTACAAAAAACTCCCCTCAACTTTAACGAGTTGAAGGGAGAGAATCTTTTACGATTGTTTTTTAGGAAGTTTTGGATATTCAATTCTTGAGTGGAATGTTCCGTTTAATGAAGCCACGATATTCTTTTCGATAATCGCTAACTCTTTCAATGTTATATCGCACTCTACAAATTGCTCATCCTCTAAGCGATTCATAATAATCGAATGCACTAAGTTTTGAACCTTCTCAAGCGTTGGTTCTTTCATCGCACGAGTCGCCGCCTCAGCACTATCCACGATATTGATGACTGCAGATTCTTTTGTTTGAGGTTTAGGTCCTGGATATCTGAAATCTGCCTCATCTGCATCTGGATTGTCTTTTAAAGCTTCTGCATAGAAATATTTCATCAACGTTGTACCGTGGTGTTCCGCACAAATATCAATCACTGATTGTGGCAATTGATGTTGTTTAAGAATTTCTACCCCTTTACGAACGTGATCAAAAATAATTTCTTTCGACTCATATGGTCCAATCATCTTATGAGGGCTCTCCATATGAGCTGGTAAATTCTCAATAAAGAAGAATGGATGCTCTGTTTTACCAATATCGTGATAATAACAAGCCACTCTTGCCAATTGTGAATCTCCACCAATCGCTTCTACACAGTTGGCTGATATGTTTGCCACCATTAAACTGTGATGATAAGTTCCCGGAGCTTTTGTAATTAAATCTTTTAACAACGGTTGATTTGGATTTGATAATTCTGCCCATAATAATACTGAACTATCTTCAAATAAGTAATTAAAGTACGGCATTAAAATAACCGGTATCAAATACGATAAAAATCCACTGATTGCAGCAAAAGCAATTAACCAACCTGATTGTGTGGAAATCAATTCATAGTTACTAAAGAATATAAACGGAGGCATCAATGCAACCGGAATAAAAATGTGTAATAGTAACTGTTTAATCCAAGATAAGTCTTTCCAGTAAACTTCTTGTATCACTCCTAGCCATGCAACTAGCGAGAAGAAAACGGTGGTTAAGGCAATTTCCGTATTAATGCTATCACTGCCAAACATAAACCAGACTAAAATTGGGTATACTACCATCGCAATAATCGTGAAGTAAAACTTCGTCGTTAACTTATAAATGATGTAGATGAATCCTGCAATCGGGAATGCAACACCAATATATTCAATCCCACGATTTTGAAGAAACGAAAGAATATTCAGCAAGATTGCACCAATCGTAAATACAACTGAGAAAACAGTCAACTCATTAACTCGTGTATCCCACTCTTTCTTAGATGCACTCAGCTTAAAGCGGAAAGTGAATGCTAATAGCGAAATCATTAAAATTCCTAGGAATAACAAATAACTATAAAGTTGATGGTAATTACTTGAATTGCCATCGATTCCTAATAGTTCAAGAATACGTAAGTCTTCTTGGGTAATAATGTGCCCCTCTTGAATTAATACTTGTCCTTGTAAAATTCGAACAGTAGAAACGCTTTGTTTTGCATTTTCCTTTGCACTATTCGTTGCATCTTTATCAACAACATTATTGACAACAATACTGTTCGTTAATAATTGTCCTAGCATTTCTCGTTCATTATCTGTAAATCCGCCATTAAATAATGATTTCTTTGCGGCTTCTTGCGCCTGAAGCAAATTCGATTCCGTAATAGATTTTGCCATTTGCTCTTTAATCGCACTCTCAAGAGCTGCTTCGTAATCATCTAATTTATCTGAGCTAACAGAAAGCAATTGAATGATAACACTATCTGGTATATACAAAGCAAAATCACGAATGGCTTTATTTTCCGCTTCTAAACTCTTCTTGAAATAAGTGAGTCGATCTTGAATCGTCGCTACTCTTGTTGACACTTCCCCAGAAGTCGTCGTTGTAGAATCAGTCGCAAAGATTTCACTGGAAGCTTTCGCAGCTACTGTTTTGATTGCTTGGAAGAACTGCTTTACTTTATCAATTTGTTGTTGCTGGCGACTTTGGTCAAAGACATAAATATCTCCAACGCCATCCATCGCCATCTGCTGATTTTTCTCAGTTTGCTCTTTATCCTCAATTGTTTTAGGTGCACGAATCGTTTCTTTTGCAACTTGATTTAATTCAAAAGAATAAGAAGTTGGCTGAACATTACTCCATCCTAATACTAATAAGAAAAGGAATGTCACACCTAACAGCGCGGGTACATATAAAATTCCTAATGTTTCTTGAAACTTACGGAGCTTTTGTCTCACTTTCTTCACCTCGTTCCTTCTCAATACTATTAGAAGCTGAGTAGGCATTAATAATTTCTGATACGATTGGATGACGAACGACGTCTCCTGCATCAAATTCAACGAAGGCAATTCCATTGATTCCTTTTAGTTTGCGTTCTGCATCTAAAAGTCCACTCGCCTGGTGCCCTTTTGGTAAGTCAATTTGAGATTTATCTCCATTGACAATCATCTTCGACCCAAATCCAAGACGTGTTAAGAACATCTTCATTTGGGCTCTTGTTGTATTTTGAGCCTCATCTAAAATAATAAATGAATCTTCTAATGTACGTCCACGCATATACGCTAATGGCGCAACTTCAATAACTCCTCGTTCAATGAGACGATTAGTATGCTCCATACCGTATACGGTATATAACGCGTCATATAACGGACGTAAATAAGGATCTACCTTTTCCTTTAAGTCCCCTGGTAAGAATCCTAAATTTTCACCGGCTTCAACGGCTGGACGAGTCAAGATAATTTTCTTCACTTCACCTTTTTTCAACGCTTGAACAGCCATCACTACGGCTACGAACGTTTTACCAGTTCCGGCAGGTCCGATACCAAATACCACATCCGTCTTCTTGATCGCATGAATGTATTGTTGTTGACCATACGTTTTGGCACGAATCGCTTTTCCCGCAAATGTGCGTCCGATTTCTTCGTTATATAAATTAACAAAGTAATCCAAAGTCCCACGTTTGGCCATCTTTACAGCTGTAATGATATCAGTTTTTGAAATACTGATTCCACGTGCAATTAAGTCTTGAAGCTGATTCAGCAGTTCTTTTACTTGCGAAACAGTCTCTTCTTCTCCAGTAATAAAGAGTTGCTCCCCACGATGGGTAATTTGTACTTGGAATGAATCTTCAATAAAACGAATATTCTGATCTTGAGAACCAAATAATTGAATTAATTGAGGATTATCGCTTAATTCAACACTTGCTTTAAAGGTTTCTTTTTCCAATCAGTTATCCTCCAATCCACACTTATTTATTTAAGTGTGCTTTTACTTGTTCTTTAATGACATTACCGTCTGCTTGCCCTTTAAGAGCTTGCATTACGGCACCCATTAATTTACCGAATTCTTTTTGTGTTGTTGCTCCTACTTGTTCAGCAATTTCGGCAATTTTCGCTTGAACTTCTTCTAGTGAAAGTTGTGCTGGTAAGTATTTCTCAACGATTGCTAATTCGCCTTGTGTTTTTTCAACTAATTCTTGGCGGCCTGCTTTTTCAAATTCAACAATCGAATCACGACGTTGTTTTGCTTCGCGAGATAAAATTGTCAATTCTTCTTCAGGTGTTAAATCTGATTTTTTGTCAATTTCAGCAGCTTGAATCGCTGTTTTAATCATACGTAATACAGCTAATGTTTCTTTGTCTTTTGCTTTCATCGCTGTTTTGATATCGTTATTAATTGTTTCTTTTAATGACATTATAATCGCTCCATTCTTTTAATTTCGTTTGATTGATAAAAAAAGACTGGGACTAATAGCCCCAGCCTGACATAGTCTATGATACACAGAGTTGACTAGAACTTGCGTTTACGAGCTGCCTCTGATTTTTTCTTACGTCTTACACTTGGTTTTTCATAAAACTCACGTTTGCGAGCCTCTTGTAAAGTTCCGGTTTTAGAAACAGTACGTTTGAAGCGACGAAGAGCATCATCAAGTGATTCGTTTTTACGAACAACTGTTTTTGACATATCCTATTCCCTCCCTCCGAGCAATAAAAAGTAACTGTTTTCTTTTGAATAGAATAACCAAACAAACGAAATGTCCTTTTTTTATTATAGGAAAGGTTCCATAAAATGTCAATCAACTTTACTAAGGTTCTTGTAACTTTTTTAGGAAAACCTTAAACTACGCTTTTGCCGCACACTTTTCACATAGGCCAAAAATTTCAAAACGATGTGAATGAATTTCACACCCTTCTAATTGATCTTTAAAGAAATCCATTGGGCACATATCAATCTCTCTTGTGCTACCACATTTTTCGCAAATGAAATGATGATGATGGCCATGATTTTGACAACGGAATCTAAATAATTTTTCTCCGTTCAGTTCTGTCTCTTCTAAAATATTTAATTGTACAAAAGTATATAAATTACGATAAATCGTATCATAACTTAATTGCGGGAATTCAGGTGCAATTAATTCTTGCACTTGTTTTGCTGATAAGTAACGGTTGGCATCATTTAAAATTTCAACAAGACGTTGACGTTTATTCGTATGTTTATAACCCGCTTCTTTTAAAATTTCTAATGCCTCTTCCACATGATTATGGGAATGGTTATGATGATGATGTTCTTTATGATCACAATGTTCGTGACCACAGCAATGATCGTGCGAATGCATATTATTTCCCTCTTTCTTCGTTTAATAACTCTTCAATCCATTGCGAATCGAATTTTCCAGAACGAATCATTTCGATTTCCTTTTTGTATGGGGCAATTTGAACTTTATCTTCTACTTTAATCCATGGTGTTTCAAGAATTTTTGGAAGTTCTTTAAACTCCGGGACATTGATAACGTTCATGAGCGCTTCAAATCCGATTTCTCCAAAACCGAAATTTTCATGTCTATCTTTATGCGCTCCGACTGGATTTTTTGAATCATTTACATGGAGTACTTTAATGCGATCAAGGCCAACTGTTTTATCAAAATGAGTTAATACTCCTGATAAATCATTTTTAATATCATACCCTGCATCGTGAACGTGGCATGTATCAAACGTTACGGATAAATGTTCATTGTGCGTCACTCCGTCGATAATACGTGCTAATTCTTCGAATGTACGAGCTAGCTCTGTTCCTTTACCCGCCATTGTTTCTAATGCGATTTGAACTTTTTGATCTTTCGTTAGAACTTGGTTTAATCCGTAGATGATTTGGTTTATTCCTACATCCACACCAGCCCCTACGTGAGAACCAGGATGTAGAACAACTTGTGTAGCACCAACCGCCTCTGCACGTTTCAATTCTTCTCTTAAAAATTCGATTGCAAAATCAATATAGCCTTCTTTTGTAGTGTTAGCTAAGTTAATAATATAAGGCGCATGGACAACAACTTCTTCAATGCCATGTTCTTTCATGTACTGTTTCCCAGCTTCTGCATTTAACTCTTCAATTGGTTTTCTTCTTGTGTTTTGCGGAGCACCTGTATAAACCATCATGACATTTGCGTTATAACTTGCTGCTTCCTTTGCTGAATTCAAGAGCATTTCTTTTCCGCTCATCGAAACGTGAGACCCAATTAACATAATCATCCTCCAAATATTTCATTATTCTCTATTATTTTACTAAAATAATTCTTCTGCAATCAAGCTGTAAGCAATTTTTTATACACAAATAGCGCTTTTATTGGTATAATAAGGAAGAAATATACAAATAAAAAGGAGCCCTTATGGATTCATTACTGAAATTCTTTAAGAAGAAAAATATACAGCAACTGCTGGGCTTTCTTGTTTCTCTTCTACTTCTGTGGATTATCGCCTATCCATTAGTAAGTGAAAGTTCAACAATAAAACCGCAAGCAAATACGCACCAGGCAAATACGGATACGAATAGTGGCAACACGGCTACTCAAACATCTACAGTGGTTAAAAATAAAATTGTAGAATTCGCAGTCAATACAAGCGATAAGGCGTTAAAGGTATACCATACGATGGATGCTAAAGGCATTCCAGTTGGTGAAATTACGAAGAACCAATACTTGTTGGCCTTGCATAAACTCGACAACGGTTGGATTCAAGTTCAATATGACGATCAAGTGGCCTATATCGAGGATAAAGATATCCTTCTTACTACGATGATGAAAGGATATGCTTCTGGCGGATTGAAATTACGCGAAACACAGGATGAAAATTCGAAAGTTCTCTTAACAATTCCAAATGGTGAACTCTTCTACCTCATTGAAGAATTGAACGATAAAGTCTTAAAAGTTCGTTACTTTGATAAAGAAGGTTATGTGGATAGTGACTCTACAAACTACGCGATTGAATTGATTCAAGAAATTCTCAACAAACAAGCTAGTCTTCCAACAACCATTGACTCTAACAAGATGTTTGTTACAAAACTAAAAGAAACACCTATTTACTCAGCTTCCAACGTCACTTCCGAGTTAATCGGTACAGTAGATAAAGGAACACAATTTGTGTATGAAGACCGCGAAGGCGATTTCTATAAAGTATCTGTTGGTAATGGAAAATACGGATATATTCCTTACTGGCTAGTGACTACAAACTTTGCTGGAATCGAAACAGATGAAACGATTCCTCAAGGGATTAAAAATGCAACAATTGTCATCGATCCAGGGCACGGTGGTGAAGATCCAGGTGCTGTTGTAAACTTCAGTGAAAAACACGAAGCAGACCATACATTAACAACTGCTCTACTTGTGAAGAAAGAACTCGAAGCAATGGGAGCAAAAGTTATCTTAACTAGAACAAGCGATACTTCTGTTTCACTTGCTGAACGTGCTGAAATTAGTAATAAAAATAATGCAAATGCATTTATTAGTATTCACTTTGACTCGTCTGAAGATGATAGTGCAAGCGGAACAACAGCCTACTACTACAGTGATAAGAGCGAAAGTCTCAGTCAGACAGTGAATAAATACTTATCTCGAAATCTTCCATTGAAAAACCAAGGAAGCAGATTCCAACACTTCATGGTTCTTCGTGATAATGCTCGTCCATCGATTCTTTTAGAACTTGGATATTTAAATAACCAAGGCGATAACAAGGTGATTTCTTCTGAAGAATATCAACAAAACATCGCAAAAAGTATTGCAAACGCGCTTAAAGAATACTTCCAATAAAACAACAAAAAGCGATGCTACTCCAAACGGAATAGCATCGCTTCTTTTTATCTTAAAATAAATCGTCAATCTCTTGACTTGCTGTTTCTACTGGAGTTGTATAGTTTGCAGTAATTTCTTCAATCACTGTCCCCTCTACAGCATCTTTGATTAACCCTTCCACATCAAGACGTGCTTCATATTGACGAGCCTTCTCCAGTTTCGGTTTTGTCTTAGGACTTGGCGGTGCAAACACCGTACAACAATCCTCGAACGGTTGAATCGATAACTCGAATGTATCAATTTCTTCAGCAACTTTAATAATATCGAGTTTATCCATTGTAGCTACTGGACGAATAATTGGTGTATTTGTAACATCATTAATCGCCACCATGCTATCTAATGTTTGAGAAGCCACTTGCCCCACTGATTCCCCATTGGCAATCGCAAGAGCACGTGCATTTTCTCTAAGTTGATCCGTAATACGAAGCATGAAACGACGCATAATTGTCATTAAATACGCTTCCGGCACACTCTTCTTGATTTCCTCTTGAATTCTTGAAAAAGGTACCGTTAAGAATTGAATACTTCCACCAAACCGAGCAATTTTAGCTGCTAAGAGTTTTGTTTTCTCTAACGCTTGTGGGCTAGTATACGGTGGGCTTGCAAAGTGCACGCATTGAATTTCCATTCCACGTTTCATCGCAAGATATCCTGCTACCGGCGAATCAATCCCGCCAGATAGCATCAGCATCACACGACCACTTGTTCCAACAGGAAGTCCTCCTGCCCCTTGGATTGTCTTCAGACTCACCATTAAGTGTTCACGTCGCACATCAATACGTACCGTAATATCTGGTTGTTTTAATTGAACCTTGATGTCTGGAAATGCTTCAAGAACAGCATCCCCTAAAAACAAGTTGATTTGATTCGTATCCATCTCGAATGTGTGATCCGATCGTCTTGTCATAATCTTAAATGTTTTTCCTTCAAGATCTTCTTGGCTTAATAAGTCGAGAGCAACTTTTTTAGCCACTTCCATATCTTTTTCAACAATATATACTGGCGAAATAGATTGAATCCCAAAAATTGGTTTTACCTTTTCGATAACTGCTTCTTCAGGTGCTTCGTGTAAATCTAAATACATAAAGTCATAATCAGGAATCACCTTTACCTGAGGAAAGTCTACTAAGGCTTTTTTTATATTTGACGCTAATTTTTGAGTGAACATTTTTTTGTTTCTACCTTTTGTAGAAAGTTCACCATAGCGAATCAAAATTCTAGTTTTCAACGATTTCCTCCTTTTAATTTAAAAAACGAAAATTGTTTCATTAACTGATGCAGAACCTTTATAAACTGTTCCACTTCTTCTTTTGTATTGTCGTTTGAGAAGCTTACACGAACAGCACCTGTTGCCCATTCAGTTGGCACATCCATCGCATAAAGCGTACTAGATGAATCTGCTTTTTTACTTGAACAAGCAGAAGTTGTAGAAATATAAATTCCATGATTTTCAAAAGCATGAACAACGACCTCTCCACGAACGCCTTTAATAGCAAAACACAACACGTGTGACGCTCCATCCTCAGGCGAGAAGATGCGGATTTCAGGTTTTGTTGCTAACTCTTTCCATAATTGACTACGAAGTTCTCCTGTAACTGACTTTTCTTCTAAAGCCATTCGTAGAGCTTTTGTTGTAGCTACAATTCCTGGAAGGTTTTCCGTTGTACTACGTTCTCCTTTTTCTTGTCCGCCACCTGTTAAGAGCGCTTGAATCTTACGTCCAAATTTCTTATACATAATCCCAACGCCTCTTGGTCCATGGAATTTATGCGCAGAAAGGCTCAATAAGTCAATACGTCCAATGGCTAGCAGCTGACTTGCGCGTTCTACTGCTTGAACAGCGTCGACATGAAAATGAATCGATGGGTATTCCTCTAGTACTTTAGCAATTTCGGCAATTGGTTGAACCGAACCGACTTCATTATTGACAGCCATCACGCTCACTAAAATCGTATCTTTACGAAGACTCTCTTTTAATTGGTCTACATTTACAATCCCTTTAGAATCGACATCTAAGTACGTCACTTCAAACCCGAAGCGTTCTAATTGCTTACACGTTTGAAGGACAGACGGATGTTCAATCTTTGTCGTAATGATATGCTTCCCAAATACCGACTTCTCTAGAGCTGTTCCTTTAATCGCCCAGTTATTCGATTCAGTTCCGCCTGAGGTGAAGAAAATCTCCTCAGGTTGAACTGATAATAAACTAGCTACTTGAGCTCTAGCTTTGGTCAACACTTGAAAGGCATCGACTCCTAATTGGTGTAAGCTCGATGGATTTCCGAAGAACTTTTGGCTAACTTGAACATAACTCGTTAATGCATCATCATAAATTTTCGTTGTTGCTGCATTATCAAAATAAATCATTCTACTATCCTTTCAAATTCCATTAGTTCGCAACGATGTTTACTAAACGTCCTGGAACAGCAATCACTTTGCGGATTGTTTTTCCTTCGATGGCAGATTTCACTGAATCATGCTCTTTTGCAAGTGCTTCAAGAGCTGCAGCGTCTGCGTTTGTTGGAACCATTACGCGTGCTTTAATTTTTCCATTGACTTGGAAAATCACTTCAACTTCGTCTTCCACTAATTTAGATTCATCGTAAGTTGGCCATGGTTCGTAGCTAATTGATTCTGTGAATCCGAATTTACTCCAGATTTCTTCAGCCATATGTGGTGCTAATGGCGCAATCAATTGTACAAGACCTTTCATGTAATCGAATGGCAATGCGTCTGCTTTATAAGCTTCGTTAACGAAAATCATCATTTGAGAGATTGCTGTGTTGAAATGCAACTCTTCGAAGTCTTCTGTCACTTTCTTCACTGTTTGATGGTACACTTTATCCAATTTACCATCATTTAGTTTTGTGATACGGTCACGCATTTTACCATTATCATCAATCATCAATCTCCAGAAGCGGTCTAGGAACTTACGGCTACCCTCAAGTCCTTTTTCACTCCAAGCAATCGATGCGTCAAGTGGTCCCATGAACATTTCATAAACACGTAATGTATCTGCACCATATTCACGAACCACATCATCAGGGTTTACTACATTCCCTTTTGATTTAGACATTTTCTCGTTACCTTCACCAAGAATCATTCCTTGGTTAAATAATTTTTGGAATGGTTCTTTGTTTGGAACAACTCCTAAATCGTATAACACTTTATACCAGAAACGAGCATATAGTAAGTGAAGAACGGCATGCTCTGCACCACCAATATATAAATCAACTGGTAACCATTGTTTTACTTTCTCAGGATCTGCCAGTCTTTCTTTGTTATGTGGATCAACATAACGAACAAAGTACCATGAGCTTCCTGCCCATTGTGGCATCGTATTTGTTTCACGACGACCTTTCTTACCTGTTACAGGGTCTGTGACATAAAGCCAGTCTTCAATTGCAGCAAGTGGAGATTCCCCAGTACCACTAGGACGAATTTTATCTGTTTTTGGTAATACTAATGGCAATTCTGATTCTGGAACAGTTGTCATAGTACCGTCTTCCCAATGGATCACTGGAATTGGTTCTCCCCAATAACGTTGGCGAGAGAACAACCAGTCACGTAGACGATAACTTACTTTAGCTGCTCCTACACCATGTTCTTCTAGCCATTCATTCATTTTTGCAATCGCATCAGCTTTATTCAATCCATCTAGGAAATCTGAATGAATATGCACACCGTCACCAGTGTATGCTTCTTCTTCGACGTTTCCGCCTTCGATGACTGGAATGATATCTAATCCAAAGACTTTAGCGAATTCGTAGTCGCGTTCATCGTGAGCTGGAACAGCCATAATTGCACCTGTTCCGTATGTGCTTAATACATAGTCTGCAATCCAGATTGGAATTTCTTTTCCGTTCACTGGGTTAATCGCATACGCACCAGTGAATACTCCAGTTTTTTCTTTAGAAAGTTCTGTACGTTCTAAGTCAGATTTTGTAGAAACAGCTGCAATATAAGCATCTACTGCTTCTTTTTGTTCAGGAGAAACAATCTTTTGAACCAATTCATGTTCTGGAGCTAATACATTGTAAGTCGCTCCAAATAATGTATCCGGACGTGTTGTAAAGACTTCGAAGCTTTCATCTGTTCCTTTTACATTGAAACGAACTTGAGCTCCTTCTGAACGACCAATCCAGTTACGTTGCATATCTTTAATGCTTTCTGGCCAATCCAACTCATCCAAATCTTCTAATAGACGATCCGCATAAGCTGTGATTTTCAACATCCATTGTTTCATTGGTTTACGGTAAACAGGATGTCCTCCACGTTCACTCTTACCATCGATTACTTCTTCGTTGGCAAGTACTGTTCCAAGAGCTGGACACCAGTTCACTGGAATTTCAGCTTCATACGCAAGTCCCATTTCCACTAATTTTGTGAAAATCCATTGTGTCCACTTGTAGTATTCAGGATCCGTTGTATTAATTTCACGATCCCAGTCATAACTGAACCCTAATTCATTAATTTGACGTTTAAAGTTTGCCACGTTTACTTTCGTGAATTCTGCAGGATCATTTCCTGTATCTAGAGCATATTGCTCTGCAGGAAGTCCAAACGCATCCCATCCCATTGGATGTAGTACATTGTATCCTTGCGCACGTTTCATACGAGAAATGGCATCTGTTGCTGTATAACCTTCTGGATGACCTACGTGAAGTCCTTGTCCAGATGGATAAGGAAACATATCTAATGCGTAAAAGTTTTTCTTAGAAGCTTCTTCTGTTGTTTTAAACGTATGGTGTTCTTTCCAATATTTTTGCCATTTAGGCTCGATTTCTAGATGATTAAAAGTCATCTAATTCACTCCTTTCAAAATAAAAAACGCCCCACCTGTCATTGACAGATAGGACGCAATACGTGTTACCACCTAAATATTTTACTCTTCTTACCTGTAACGCTGGCGAGGCGGAAACTCTTACTATTAGTTCAGAGTTCGGCTAAAAGGCGAGTTCAGTTTATTGAAATGATGCATTTTCACCAGCCATGCACTCTCTACGTCTATCAAAGAAACTTACTATTCCTCTATCTGCTTTTGTGAGTATTATTCTAGCAGATTATTTAGAAACTTTCAACACTTGACCAACTCGGATAGTATTTGAAGTTAAGCCGTTTAAAGCTCTTAATTCAGATAATGTTAATCCGTTATTCTTAGCGATACGGAATAAAGTATCTCCAGCTTGTACTGTGTGAGTTGATGCACCAGTTGAATAGCTTACTGTAGTCGCTTTAGTAGTTGAAGTTGTTGCTTTTGCTGAACCAGATACTACTAATTGTTGACCAGGACGAATTGTGCTTGTTTCTGATAAGCCGTTGATTGATAACAATGTTGTTAATGAAATACCGTGGTTGTAAGCAATACGGTATAAAGTATCTCCTGCTTTAACAGTATAAGTACCGTTACCAGATGTTGACCCAGCTGATTGGTAGCTTACTTGTGTAGCAGTTGCTTGGCTAGCATTTCCTGAAACAGATAATGTTTGGCCAGGACGGATTACTGAAGATTGTGATAATCCATTGATGCTTAATAATGTGTTTAAGCTCATTCCTGAACGGCGTGCGATACTGTATAAAGTATCACCTGCTTGAACTGTATATGTTCCTGAAGTTGATGTTGAAGTCGCTGTTGTTTTAGATGGTGTGTATCCAGCAGATACTGTACGTCCATCTGATTGACCAACTGTTAAGCTTTGTCCAGGGAAAATCACTGATGATTGTGATAATCCGTTGATGCTTAATAATGTGTTTAAGCTCATGCCTGAACGACGTGCAATACTGTATAAAGTATCTCCAGGTTGTACAATGTAGTTACCTCCGCTTGTACGAGTTGAAGCAGTATTTGTTTTAACAACTGTTGATGCAGATTCGCCACCTACAACACGTAAAGTTTGACCTGGTTGGATTACGCTTGAAGTAGAAATTCCATTTGCTGAAACTAATTGAGATAAACTCATACCAAATTTACGGCTAATTCCATATAATGTATCTCCTGCTTTAACTGTGTAGTATCCATTTGCAGTTGCTTTAGCAGTATTTGAAACTGATTTTGTGCTTACTGTTGTAGCTACTGTAGAGTTTGTTTGTTTTGCTGGTGTGCCTAAAGATAATGATTGACCAGGACGAATCACTGATGAAGTTGATAAACCATTCACAGTTAATAATTGGTCCACACTTACACCAGCTTTACGGCTGATACCGTATAAGGTATCACCTGCTTGAACTGTATATTGTCCGCCAGCAGAAGAAGTTCTTTCTTCAATACCAGCAGCAATCGCAGTTGCAGTACCATTATCATATTTTGTTAATCCGTATTGTTCGATAATACGGTTTAATTTTGCGTAATATGCAGTATCTGTTGCATAACGTCCTGTTAAGTAACGTGTAGCATCTTGATAGCTGTTTGTGCGGCTCTTCCATGCACCTGAATAGAACAGTGGAGCACCTTTAATACCATTGATGATTTTATCTACATAGTCATCCATAGATTCTTTGTAAGAAGGATATTTTCTGAAGTTATCGTAAATACCATAGTATTTTTGCGCTCCAGCATCTTCTAATGTATACATGTTTACAGATTGACCGTTGTAGTTCCCTTTCACACCAAATAAGTTGTGGTTTGGTTCAGCAGATAACGCACTAGTTCCCCATGCAGATTCTAACGCTGCCTGTGCGATCATTACTGAAGTATATACATCTTTACCTTCTGTAGCTTGTTGAGCTGCAGGAATAATTTTATTCAAGAATTGTTGTGCTGGTGATTGTACTTGATTTGAAGTTACTGTATATGCATGTGATTTTGGCGCAAGTACTAATCCTGCTACTGTCGTCGCTCCAACAACTGCAACTGTCTTCTGTAAGTTTTTATTTGCAGCCTTTAAAGCTTTCATTTGTTTTTCCTTTTTCAAACGTAAATATCTTTCGTGTTTTGTTTCTGTCATCCTTTTTTCCTCCATGTAAAATCTAATTCGTTATTCATTATAGTAGGATAAATTCGTTTGTGTAGGGGAACGTTGCACGAACACTCAAATCGTCGTATACTCTTAATATCCGTAAAAATTATGTAACAAAATGTAAAATTTTAGTTAAGAGGTGCTTATTTTGAAGAATGCACAGCAATTTAGTCATGAAATGATTCTTTCTGTAAATTTAGAAGATGGAATTTTTATCGACGCAACCGCAGGAAATGGACATGACACACTTTTCATGGCACAACATATAGGAAAAGGATCAAAAATTTTGGCTTTTGATATTCAAGAGCAAGCTATTTTACAAACAAGACAATTATTACAAAACCATGACTTAGAGCATAAAGCGACCTGTATTTTGGACTCTCACGCTCAAATTTCGAACTATTTAGGCAATCAAGATTTGGTTCGATTAGCGATTTTTAATCTTGGATATTTGCCAGGAAGTGATAAAAAAATCATCACGACTCCCTCTTCCACTATAGAAGCTATCCAAATTTTACTAGATCGATTAGAGAAAAAAGGAAAAATAATCATCGTTTCCTACTATGGGCATGATGGTGGAATCGAAGAAAAGGATTCAGTAGAAGAACTCCTAACGACTCTTCCGCAGAAGGAATGGTCCGTATTAAAATATCAATTCATCAATCAAATAAACTGTCCACCGATTTGTTATATCATAGAAAAAAAGTAGAAAATTATCATATATGATAATTTTCTACTTAAAACAAAATCCAACCTCTTTTTAGAGGTTGGATTTCTTCATTATATTAAGCAAAATAAGCTTTTAACTCTTCTACTTTATTCAATTGTTCCCATGGAAGTTCAATATCTGTTCTACCGAAATGACCGTAAGCGGCTGTTTGTTGGTAGATTGGTCTACGTAAGTTTAATGTTTCGATAATTCCTTTTGGAGTTAAGCGGAACTCTTTACGGATGACTTCGATAATTTTATCTTCTGGAACATGGTTCGTACCGAATGTATCTACAGCGATAGAAACTGGTTGTGCTACCCCAATCGCATAGGCTAATTGGATTTCGCATTTATCAGCAAGACCAGCTGCTACGACGTTTTTAGCAATGTAACGAGCTGCATAACTTGCAGAACGGTCTACTTTTGTAGAGTCTTTACCAGAGAAAGCTCCACCACCATGACGCGCATAACCACCGTAAGTATCAACGATGATTTTACGTCCTGTTAAACCAGAGTCTCCTACAGGTCCACCTATAACGAATTTACCAGTTGGATTAATAAAGTAACGAGTTTCGTCGTCTAATAACTCAGCCGGTACGACTGGTTTTACAACATACTCTAATACATCTTTTCTGATTTGCTCTTGAGAAATTTCTTCATCGTGATGTGTACTTACAACGATAGTGTCGATACGTTTTACTTGGTGTTCAGGTGTATATTCAATTGTCACTTGAACTTTACCATCTGGTCCTAAGTAATCTAATTGTTTTTCTTTACGAACTTTTGCAAGTTGGTAAGCTAACTTATGACTTAAATCGATTGGTAGTGGCATATATGATTCAGTTTCGTTTGTTGCGTAACCAAACATTAATCCTTGGTCTCCTGCCCCAAACTCTTCTGATTGTCCACGTGTTTCTAATGCATCGTCAACACCCATTGCGATATCTGGTGATTGTTTATCGAGTGAAACTAATACAGCTACTGAGTCTGCATCATATCCATATTTACGGTCTGTATAACCAATTTTACGAATTGTATCACGCGCTACTTGTTGATAATCGACAACTGCACTTGTTGTGATTTCTCCTACTAAAACGACTAAACCAGTATTTACTACAGTCTCACAGGCTACACGCGCTGTTGGATCTTGCGCAAGAATGGCATCTAAAATACCATCACTAATTTGGTCAGCAACTTTATCGGGATGTCCTTCTGTTACGGATTCCGATGTAAATAAAATTTTTTCCATTTCTTTTTCCCCCATTCAATTCCGGTTACAAGGCATCTACACATTGTGTATCCTTTCGGGAATATCATTTTTAACTTTCTCATTATAGCATTTATTAGCAAAAAAGATAGCAAAAACTACTATTATATGCACATTTTTTTCAAAACAAAGAAAAAAGCCTAAGTTCAAAGACTTAGACTTTCTTCATGAGGATTTAATTCTATTATTTTACTTCTTTACGAACAATTGCGTATGCGCCAACTAATAACACACTTGCAATCACAACTAGAAGATTGTAGTTTGTTGTACCTGTATTTGGTAATTCAGGTTTTTCTTCAGTAGTTGTTGTATTTTCAGTTGTCACTACTGTACTTGGTCCTTCTGTTGTTGTTGTAACAGTTGTAGGTGCTTCTGTAGTAGTTGTCACTGTTGTTGGAGCTTCTGTCGTTGTTGTTACTGTTGTTGGGGCTTCCGTTGTAGTCGTTACTGTTGTTGGAGCTTCTGTTGTTGTCGTAACAGTTGTAGGTGCTTCAGTTGTTGTTGTTACTGTTGTAGGTGCTTCAGTTGTTGTTATGACTGTCGTTGGAGCTTCTGTAGTAGTTGTTACTGTTGTTGGAGCTTCTGTCGTTGTTGTAGCAGTTGTAGGAGCTTCCGTTGTTGTTGTTGACGTTGTAGTAGTTGTTGTCGTTGTTGTCGTCGTTGTCTCTTCTTTTGGATTCACGATTGTTTTTGTTACAGCGTGATCTGTTCCGAAGTCTTCAACATTAACGACAGTGTCAGCATCTTTAATAACGAATCCTGCAGGTGCTTCTGTTTCTGTCAAGATATATTTATCTTTTAATAATGCATTAACAGTAATATTACCATTTTCATCAGTTTCGTATTCACCGATTACTTGTTTATTCGCTTCACGTACGACTTTAAATTTAGCACCTTTAATCGGTTGATTAGCGTCATCTACTTTATGAATATTAATTGAAAATACATAACCAATACCAGCACCACCAGCAATTTGAACTGCAGAAGCATTTGTTATCTCTTTAATAACGACACCTTTTCCTTTTAATGTAGCGTCATTCTTTAATAATTCTCCATCTACTGGTTGGTAGTTTAAATGAACGTCATAAGAAATACGGTATTGATCCTCTTCTGTAAGATCTCCTAAGTCAATTACGAAAGATTGTCCATCTTCTGCAACTGTAACTTTATGTTGATCTGTAACATCAACACGATTTGAAAATTGCCATTCACCATCTACATATGCAAATTTACCTTTAATCACTTTAATACTATCTTTCAAATAGCTAGCATTTGTAAATTTCAAATGATCTTCTAATGTTACTTCTTTAATATTTTGACGGTTACGGTTCACAGAAATTGTATATGAAACTGTCTTATAGTCAGTATTATTTACCCAGCTTGTCTTTGTTAAAGTTCTTGGGTTTCCATCTCCAATTCCTTTAAAGGTTACTTTACCAGCAACTTTTGTTACAGCATTGACTGTCACAACAACAGGAATTTCACCTTGTTGTGGATGTTTCTTAAAGTCAATACGTGCATAGAAGAAAAACGAACCATTTGTATCAGAATGTTTTTCAACATAGTCTGTATAAGTTAAAGTTAATTTTTTGTTTTCAGCATCTACAGTAGCGTGAGCGATAATTTCATTTGTATTAATATCGCGAATCTCAAAACTACTAGATGTGATAATTAATGCATCAGGTACGGTAACTACAGTTTGGTCACCTGCTTTAACATTTTTACCTGCTAAATCATAGGTCGCATTAATTCGGAAGGTCGCCCATTGCTCTAAATCCCAATTTAGATCTCCACCTTCATTATTACTTACATTAACAATCGTAATGGTATCCGCAAATTTACCAGTTACTGAAACTGCAGGTGTCGTTTCTTCAGCAGATGCATTATGAGAAGCTAATGTGAAAAGTGCTGTTAATAAAAATAGTAAGAACGAAAAAATCCCCAATTTTTTCCCGTTTTTGTTCATCGTGCTTTCCTCTTTTCTTATTAAATTGATGGTAAAAATTACATCTCCCGTTCATTTTATCACATTTAATTCCTAATTAATACCTTAAAAGTGAAATTCCCCTCGTTTTTTTCATCTTTTTTTCAAAGATTTTTTCCTAAACTGCTCAGAAACTTTGAAAAATAAAGCGGTTTAGTGGTTTCTTTCCTTTAAACTAATTAAAAAATACACAATCGTTTCTAACTGAAACCTAGCTCTTGAAACCTCCAAACCTTGACAAGACCGGCAATATTCCCTATCATTAAGCTATACTTAAGAATGAGGTATTATTATGAATAATGAATCGCAGACGATATCAATCGAAAGCATTCTTCACCAAGCAACTACTCCGTGGTTGAGCTTTATTTTAGCTCCACTTGGTTATTGCTTTATCGGATTGATTCTTGCATTAAGACAACAGCAATTTCAATTTTTGCATTTTGTCGTTTTATTTTTATTTTTTGTAGCTATTTACTTACAAGAAAATTCATATCGCAAACTAGCACTTCATCCAGAGAAAAAGAAATGGCCAGTCATTGCATTAACGAATATTATTCTCTTTGCAATTCTCTTCTATTTCTACCAAACAGTCGCTATTAGAGTGGTTCTACTACTCTTTGGCATTGTGTTATTTAATCATACGAATATGTTTGAAGTGAAGGTAAATGAAGTTTCATATATTTATCACCTGCTACTAAATGGGATTGCTAAATACTATATCGCAAATTTCGTTACAGTATATGTACTCAGTGGCAATGTAACTTCTGCTATTAGCGCACAACTCTTCCAATATGTTTTATTTGGACTTTATGTGTCTCATATCAAAACAAAACTGACAGAGAGAAAAGAAGGAAAAAGACATTTCGGCCCTGCAGCAGCGATCTTTAATGTATTCGTAAGCTTGTCATGGCTAGTTGGAACCGTCGTTTACTACCTATGGTATTTGAATCATTTCAATATTTTGGGAATTATTTTATTCTCATTATCATTATTAATTCCGATTCTTTACCAAATCCACTTTAGAAAACAGTACACAGTGAATCGATTAATCACTTATCTTCATTGGTATTTAGTCGTAATGTCTGTTTTATACGGATTCTTAATTACAATTTAAATCAAAAAATGGTTGGACAAATGTCCAACCATTTTTGTTTATACTTCTTTTTTACCATAAGCACAAATATCCAATAAAGGACAACTTGCACATTTTGGCTTT
>CAUQUY010000013.1:0-27527 GCA_963521405.1 uncultured Streptococcus sp. | reverse complement strand
ATTAGAAGCAAAAGAAGAAAATCATAAATATCGTGCTGAAGTTGAAAATGAGTTAAAAGAAAGACGAAATGAAGTACTTCTTCAAGAAAAGAGAATGATTCAACGTGAAAAGAATTTAGATCGTAAGGATGAAATTCTGGAAAAACGTGAACAATCAATTGAAGTGAAGGAAACAAAAATCCAAGAAAAACTTGAGAGAGTAACAGAGAAAGAAAATCAAGCTGAAGCTCTCGTTGCTAAGCAACAAGAAGAATTGGAACGTATTTCTACAATCAGTAAAGAAGAAGCACAAGAAATTATCATGAAGGACATGACTGAACAATTAAGTAAGGAACGAGCCATCATGATTAAAGAGTCTGAGCAGCTTGCAAAAGATGAAGCAGATAAAAATGCTAAAAATATTATTCTTCAAGCGATTCAACGTTCCGCAGCGGACTTAGTTTCAGAGAACACAGTAACGGTTATGACGTTACCAAGTGATGAAATGAAAGGACGTATTATCGGACGTGAGGGTCGTAACATTCGTACCCTTGAATCATTAACAGGAATTGATGTGATTATCGATGAAACACCAGAAGCGGTGGTATTAAGTGGGTTTGACCCAATTCGCCGTGAAATCGCGAAAATGACGCTTGAAAAATTAATTTCAGACGGTCGTATTCATCCTGCACGTATTGAAGAAATGGTTGAAAAATCTCGTAAAGAAATGGATGAGCGTATTCGTACAATCGGTGAACAAGCAACGTTCGAAGTTGGAATTCACTCATTACATCCTGATTTGATTAAGATTTTAGGTCGTTTATACTTTAGAGCTAGTTACGGTCAAAACGTATTGAACCACAGTATCGAAGTAGCTAAACTTGCTGGTGTAATGGCTGGTGAGTTAGGTGAAGATGTGAACCTTGCAAAACGTGCTGGTTTACTTCACGATATCGGTAAAGCACTCGATCATGAAATTGAAGGTTCTCACGTTGAAATCGGAGCAGAAATCGCTCAGAAATATAAAGAGAACAAGATTGTTGTTAATGCGATTGCCTCTCACCACGGTGATGTAGAAGCGACTTCAACAATCGCGGTACTTGTAGCAGCAGCCGATGCCTTATCAGCAGCTCGCCCAGGTGCTAGACGTGAATCAATCGAAAACTATATTCGTCGATTAGAAAGATTAGAAGCCATTGCAACAGAACACGAAGGTGTTGAACGAAGCTTTGCGATTCAAGCTGGACGTGAAGTTCGTGTAATGGTACAACCTGACAAGATTAGTGATGAAAAAGCGATTATTTTAGCGCATGACATCAAAAATCAAATTGAGGAAGAACTCCAATATCCAGGACATATTAAAGTTACAGTTATTCGTGAGACAAGAGCAGTCGAATATGCTAAGTAATCATTGATTGACTTTGACTCTACTGAAAGAGTAGATGTAAAACTGGAAACCCCATGACTAGATGTCATGGGGTTTTATTTTACTTTTTAAAGATATAAACAAGGCATTCTCTAGTAGAGAATGCCTTGTTTGTTTGAACTATTGATTACGAGCTTCTTGAGTCGTTTGTTCATTAGTATTGTTGTTATTATTGTTGTTTTGCTGACGATTGTTTTGTTGCTGGTTTTGCTGAGTCGTACGTTCCTCAGCTGTTGTTGGTTGTTCTAGTTGGAACTCGTTTGTAATCGGGTCAGAACTATCTTTACCAACAGTTACAACTAGAGTTACCGATACGCTAGGACCGCTGATGTTTTGGAATGTCACTTTATTTGTTGATACAGTTTGTGTTTGTCCGTTCACAGTGACTTTGTATTGTGGCTTATCTTTAGAGTTCGTTTTATAATTATCCCACGTTACAGTCAGCGTCTTTTTACTCTTATCGTAAGTAGCTTTCAAACCAGTAGGTCCCTCAATCTTCGTACCATAGTTCATAGATTGTTGAGTAGGAACATGACCTTTAACAAATAACTCAGTTGCAATCATGTTAGCTGGAGTTCTTGGCCCAGGTAAGCTTAATGGATCAGAACCAATTTCAATCTGTTGTTTTACAACGCTGTCTGGTTGTACCCAATCATCTCCGCTAGAAGATTCCGCCATATATTTCATTAAGTAATAATAAATAAGTCTTGAGTATTCTTGTTCGGTAGTATCTACACCGCCACCTTGTTCATAGGGGTTATCATAACCAGTCCATGCAGAAATTGTATAGTCGGTAGAGTAGCCAATAAACCATGAGTCAGGAATGATATCTTCATAATCACTAGCTCCCATTGCACGTTTTTGTTCAACTGTGTAGTTCGATGAACCCGTTTTGGCAGCTGTAGGTAATCCAGGAATAGTTGCTTGTGTTGCAAAACCATATTTGAATGAATCTTTTAGTACATCCGTAATCATGTAGGCAGTTGAATCTTTCATCGCCTGTTTTTGTTCAGGTTTAAATTCAGTCACTTGTCCATCGCGAGTTGTGACTTTTGTTACAGTGTACGGTTTTGAATAATTACCGTAATTACCAAATGTGGCATATGCTGCTGCCATCTTGATTGGAGAAATATCTGCACCAATCGAGTTACTTTCTACTAAATAGTCTTGACCATCATTTTTAATTTGAATATCTAGATTGTTCAAGAATGACTTGATATTTGTTTCACCAACAGCTTTAAAGGTTTGTAATGCTGTTGTATTTCTTGAGTAAACAAGGGCAGTACGTAATGTCATTGCACCTTTGTGACTGAAATCCCAGTTGTTTAGTTCAACACCATTTGAATAAGTAGTTCTTTGGTCCATGATGGTTTGACCAGTTGAATAGTTGAGGTATTCGATGGCAGGACCGTAGTCTATGACTGGTTTAATCGATGAACCAGTACTACGTGTATTGTCAGTTGCACGGTTATAGCCAAGTAGAGTCGTTTGTTTACGACCACCGTTGACGGCGCGAACTGCACCAGTTTTTGTATCGAGCATAACAACCGCATTTTGAATTTTATCATTCACGTATTGAATGTAATCATTTGTATTCACGATATCGTATAAACGTTGTTGCGCTTTTGAATCAATAGTTGTTTGAATCGTAAGTCCGTCGTTATAAGGATCAAGTCCTGTCTTTTCTTGTACTTCTTTTAAAACCATTGTTACGAATGAATCGTAAACAAGTGCTTTATCATTACTATCGACATTGTTATTATGTGCTATTAAACCATCAGTGACTGGAGTAGCAACTGCCTGGTCATATTGTTCTTTTGAAATCTTTCCATTTTCTTTCATGGAATAGAGTACTAAGTCACGACGTTCTTTCGCTTGATCAGCATTAGCATATGGGTCGTATGAATTAGGTGCTTGTGGCATTCCGGCAAGTAGAGCTACTTGAGGTAAGCTTAATTCAGATAACTCTTTATTGAAGTAGTAGTGTGAAGCAGTACCAAATCCATAAACATTATTTGCCATATAGACTTTGTTTAAGTAGTACGTCAAAATCTGTTCTTTAGAGTAATTACGTTCTAATTGAAGCGCAAGCATGATTTCTTGAATTTTACGTTTGTAGGTTTGTTCTTCTTTCTTCGTAGAGAATACCGCTAGCTTCACTAGCTGTTGAGTAATCGTACTACCACCTTGAGTAATTTGACCAGCTTTCGCGTTTCGTAGGAATGATCCTGCGATACGGATTGGGTCAATCCCCATATGAGAGTAGAAGCGTTTATCTTCAATTGAAGTGATTGCATCTTTCAGTAGTTGAGGGACTTGTTCACTGGTGATAACATCTCGTTTTTCACCACCGAGTGAATAAATAAGTTCGCCATCTTTATCAAGGATTTTAGTTTCAGTAGCTCCTTCTAAATCACTTGCTTGAATGGTAGGAGCAGTCGCACCGTAGTAAGCGAAGATTGCGACGATAGCAATAATAGCCACAGTCACAAAAGCGGCAATGCCAATTAAAATTTTCTTCCAGAGTTTTTTCTTAGAAGAAGTAGGTGCCTTTTTCTTTGTATGACGATGCTGAGATGAACGGGTTTGTTCAGTATTGTTTTCAGTCATAGATTGACCTCCTTTATAATAAGCTATCTACTGCATCTAAGTAATTTATCGTCATTTGCAGCGATAGAGAAATTGATTGACCATGATTTTTAATATAGGTCAACGGGATTGATTGACGTTTCTTGCTTGAATCATGAACGAATTGTTCAATCCATTTATAATCAAGTAAATAATATTCTTTCAGACTAGAAAAATAAAAAATAACAAAAGCGATACCGCCTTGTTCACAGCACTCTTTCATATGTTCTAGCTGATGCTCGTGAATATTCTTTAATGGAAAAGAAGTCTTATTTTTCGTTTCCTTTGCTTCAAAGTCGATGTATTTTCCTTTATACACACCATTATAGTCGGTTGTAGACGCCTGACGAAAATACGCTTCCGTAATCTGCGCTGCGCTTCTTGCAGGGTAGTTTACTTTAACGACTTGAATCGGTGTTGGTTTCTTGTGGATGACCGCTCGTTTTTGAAGGCGATAGAGTTCATTGGTTTGATTCAATATGTTCTCTAAACCCATACCGCGACTACTATAATTTGTTTGTATTGTTTGAGACCGAGTAGCCCGTGATAATTGTTTTTGACCTTTTGGATATTGAATCATTTTATCCCTCCTATGGCGTCTATTATAACATTTTGGGCAAAAAATGAGAAAAACTATTGCTTTTGTTACCTTTTCTTAATCTCTATTCAAAATTCTTGTTAAATTACTGTCGGTTAAGTCAATTATGTTTTACAAAAGAGGAAGAGTATTGTAAAATAAATGAGTATGTAAATCCATTCATCTTTTTGATGAATAATGAATTTATGGAGGAATAATATGACAGCAAAATTCGAAAAAGTTGAAACTAATAAAGTTGTTTTAACATTTGAAATCTCACAAGAAGATATTAAAAAAGGTTTAGACCAAGCGTTTAACCGCGTTAAAAAGAACGTGAACGTACCTGGTTTCCGTAAAGGTAAAGTAAGCCGTCAAGTATTTGAAAAAATGTACGGTGAAGAGGCTTTATACCAAGATGCATTAAACATTCTTTTACCAGATGCATATGATAACGCAGTTGAAGAAACTGGTATTTTCCCAGTAACTCAACCAACAATCGATATCGAATCAATCGAAAAAGGTAAACCATGGGTTATCAAAGCAGAAGTAATTGTTAAACCTGAAGTTAAATTAGGTGAATATAAAGGCTTAACTGTTGAAAAACAAGATCGTACAGTATCTGAACAAGATGTTGAAGATCGCTTATTACAAGAACAAGCACGTGCAGCTGAATTAGTTGTAAAAGAAGATGCAGCTGAATTAGGCGACACAGTTGTGATCGACTTCGAAGGTTTCTTAGGAGATGAAGCTTTTGAAGGCGGAAAAGGTGAAAACCACTCATTAGAATTAGGCTCAGGTTCATTCATCCCAGGTTTCGAAGACCAATTAGTTGGCGCTAAAGAAGGCGATGAAGTAGAAGTGAAAGTGACTTTCCCAGAAGAATACCATGCTGAAAACTTAAAAGGTCAAGAAGCAGTATTCAAAGTTAAAGTTCACGAAGTAAAAACTAAAGAATTACCTGAATTAACAGATGAATTCGCTAAAGATGTTGATGATTCAGTTGAAACATTAGCAGAATTAAAAGAAAAATTCCGTAAAGAATTAGAAGAAGCTAAAGCAGCAGCTGCTGATGAAGCAGTAGCAGACGAAGCTTTACGTAAAGCAGTAGAAAACGCTGAAATCGTTGAATTACCACACGAAATGGTTCACGACGAAGTTCACCGTCAAATGGAACATTACTTAAACGATATGCGTCGTAACGGAATCTCTCCTGAAATGTACTACCAAATCACTGGTACAACAGAAGCTGATTTACACAAAATGATGGAAAAAGACGCTGACGTTCGTACTAAGACTAACTTAGTATTAGAACAAATCGTTAAAGAAGAAGGCATCGAAGCAACTGATGAAGATGTAGCTAACGAAGTGAAAGAATTAGCTGCTCAATACGGAATGGAAGAAGATGCAGTTCGTGCTGCTGTTTCAGTAGATATGTTGAAAAACGATATCTCAATGAAGAAAGCATTAGCTGTAATTACTGATTCTGCTAAAGAAGCTTAATTATATAAAATTAAATAGAAAAGCGCCGGTTTCGCTAGAGACCGGCGCTTTTTGAAACAACATTTCTTGTTGAATATAGTGACTTATGGTACTCTTAAATTGAGAAATCAGGAAAAGAATGGGGGTTTCAGATTGTATAAAGATGAAACAAAACAAGTAAGATGTTCATTTTGTGGAAAATCACAAGAACAAGTAAAGAAAATTATCGCTGGTCCTGATGTATTTATTTGTAATGAATGTGTTGATTTATGTAAAGAAATTATCGATGAAGAATTTTCTTCTATGACAATGGATGAAATGATTGAGGTATTAAAGCCTCAAGAAATTCTGAAGGTATTAAACGATTACGTTGTTGGTCAAGATCATGCAAAGAAATCATTAGCAGTAGCGGTTTACAATCACTATAAACGTATTAATCACTTATTTAGTGAAGATGACGACGTTGAATTACAAAAGAGCAACATTTGTTTAATTGGACCAACAGGGTCTGGTAAAACTTATTTAGCACAGTCATTAGCGCGTATTTTAAATGTTCCATTTGCAATAGCGGATGCGACTACGTTAACGGAAGCTGGTTACGTTGGTGAGGATGTTGAAAATATTCTTCTAAAACTATTACAAGCGACAGATTATGATATTGAACGTGCTGAAAAAGGGATTATTTATATTGATGAGATTGATAAGATTGCCCGTAAGAGCGAGAATGTATCCATTACTCGTGATGTAAGTGGTGAAGGGGTACAACAAGCTTTACTAAAAATTTTAGAAGGAACTGTTGCATCTGTTCCACCTCAAGGAGGACGTAAACATCCACATCAAGAACTCATTCAAATCGATACGACGAATATTTTATTTATCGTTGGTGGAGCATTTGACGGCATCGAAACAATCGTGAAAGAGCGTCTTGGTGCTAAAGTGATTGGATTTGGATCTTCTAATAAAAACTTATCGAGTCACGAAAGTTTAATGCAACTGATTATTCCAGAAGATTTACAAAAATTCGGTTTAATACCAGAGTTTATTGGACGTCTTCCAATTACTGCTGCGTTAGAACCTTTAAGTAAGGACGATTTAGTTGATATTTTAACGAAACCAAAGAACGCCTTAGTGAAGCAATATCAAAAACTCTTTGCAATGGATAATGTGGAATTAGAGTTTGAACCAGCAGCGCTTCAAGCGATAGCTGGTAAAGCAATTGAACGTCGTACTGGGGCACGTGGATTGAGAAGTATTATTGAATCTGTAATGATGGATTTAATGTTTGAAATTCCAAGCCGTGAAGATATTACAAAAGTAGTTGTGACAGAAGCTATTGTGAATGGAACTGGAGAACCTGATTTGTATGATGAAGAAAATCGATTGATTTCCTAGGGATTTTCAACAAAATATGTTAGGATAGAATGTGATATAGTGGGTGCATTATATTGCATTCTATTTTTTATTAAGAGTTATTACATGAATTGAAGGAGACAACAATATGAAAGGATTGAAATCCTTAATAGCGAAACATTATACAAAAGAGGAATTTGCTTGGATTATGCAAGACTGGGCTAATTCGGTTTATTCTTTAATGATTACAACCGCCATTTTCCCGTTATATTTTAAGACGGTATCATCAAACGCTGGCCTTAGTGCGGCTGATTCAACTGCGTTTTTAGGTTATGCAAACTCGATTGCGACATTTGCCGTTTCTATTATGGCGCCTGTTCTTGGAGCTTTAGCGGATTATAAAGGCTATCGAAATCCGATGTTTACTTGGAGTACATTACTAGGTGTATTCTCAGTTATTGGAATGATGTTTGCAGAAACGGATCAATGGGTTTTATTACTGGCGTTGTATACTTTATCGGCGATTGGATATTCAGCTTCAAACATTTTCTATGACAGTTCGATTATGGATGTCACAACTTATGATCGAATGGATAGAATTTCCGCAGCGGGCTATGGATATGGCTATATTGGAAGTGTATTTCCATTTGTATTATTTATGATGATTATGCAATTCAGTGGATTAAATTCAAATGCGATCGTTATGATTGGATTCTTTATAACAGCCGCATGGTGGTTTATCTTCACCGTTCCATATTGGTTATATGTGAGTCAAAAATCATTTATCGAGAAACCAAAAAATCCAGTTAAAGATAGCTTTATTCGTTTATGGGGAACCATTAAACGTATTGGAGAACATAACCAAGTGTTCTTATTCTTACTCGCTTACTTCTTCTATATTGACGGAGTTGGAACCATCATTAAAATGGCGACAGCAATCGGTTCTGACATGGGACTTGATAGCAATAGCTTGATTGTTATCTTATTAATTGTTCAAATCGTGGCGTTTCCATTTAGTTTACTTTATGGATACTTATCAAAACGCTTTGGTAACAAGAAAACATTATTCCTTGGAATTGGTACGTATATTTTAATTTGTGTGATGGCGTTATGGTTAAATTCATACACAGATTTCCTTATCTTAGCAATTCTTATTGGTACAGCTCAAGGTGGGGTACAATCACTCAGCCGTTCATTATTTGGCCAATTAATCCCGGCCAATAGAGCGAATGAATTCTTTGGATTCTATAATATTTTTGGTAAATTCTCATCAATCTTAGGAACAACACTATTAGGGATTACAGCTCAAATGACAGGTAATTCATTAGATGGTGTATTCTCATTAATTATCTTGTTCGTAATTGGTTCAGTATTGCTATTCTTCGTGAAGTTGCCAACTCAGAAAGGATTAGAAAATGAAGGTTAATAAAGCCGAATTTACAATTAGTGCTGTAGGACCAGCACAATATCCTTCTGGAAACCTTCCAGAAATTGCATTATCTGGTCGTTCTAACGTTGGAAAATCTTCTTTTATTAATAAGTTGATTCAACGTAAAAGCTTAGCACGTACTTCAAGTAAACCGGGTAAAACACAAACATTGAACTTCTATCATATTAATGAACAGTTCTATTTCGTGGATGTACCAGGATATGGATATGCTAAAGTGTCTAAGAAGGAACGTGAAAAATGGGGGAAGATGATTGAGGAGTATATTACGACTCGAGAACCTCTTCGTTTAGTACTTATCTTAGTGGACTTTAGACATGAACCAAGTCAAGAAGACGTTCAAATGCGTGAATTTTTAGAGTATTACAATATCCCATATCGAATTGTGATGACGAAATGTGATAAGATTCCTCGTGGAAAATGGAATAAACATGTTAGCGTGATTCGAAAAGCATTTGGAAAACCACCAGAAGACTTATTCTTAACATTCTCATCTGAAACAGGTGAAGGAGTAGAGAAAGCTTGGGCGTGGATTGAAGAATTTATTGCCGATTAAAAAACAAGTGATACCGTATACGGTATCACTTGTTTTGTTTGAGCAGAAAAAAAGCTTGCTCCATTGCATTAAATCGCGAATTGTGATATATTATATGCTGTATCATTAGGCGTAGTGTATGGAGGGAGTTTTTTTATGAGTCAACGATTATCAAAAGAAACGATTCAAAGTATACAATCGCAAGTGAATATTCTCGATATTGTAGGGCAATTTGTCCAATTGAGAAAGCAAGGGAAAAGCCTTTTTGGCCGATGTCCTTTCCATGATGAAAGAACACCTTCGTTTACCGTCACTGAAGAAAAACAGTTATTCCACTGTTTTAGTTGTGGACGCGGAGGAAATGTTTTTAACTTCATGCAGGAATTGGAAAGTTTATCTTTTCCAGAATCGGTTGTTAGGGTAGCAGAACTTGCACATATTCCTCTCGATGTAGAAATCCCTTCTAGCCAACAAGCAATTCCTCAAAAAGAGAGAAAATTGTTTGTAGCACATGAAAAAGCGAGTGAGTTTTACTCACACGTCCTATTTAATACAAAAGGTGGGCAAGAAGCACTTCATTACTTAACGGATCGTGGCTATACGATTGATACGTTAAAGGAATTTGGATTTGGTTTCTCGTTAAAAGACCGCACGCAGCTGACACAGCTCTTACAAGATTTAGAGCTAACAGAACAAGAAATGGAAGCGACAGGTCTATTCGTTGAAAGTCAATCAGGATTCTTTGATCGTTTTAATCAGCGGATTATGATTCCTCTTCGTAATGAACATGGACAAATCGTCGGGTTCTCTGGACGTGTGTTGCCAGGGTATTCAGATGAGTTTGCTTCACAGGCTAAATATTTAAACAGTCCTGAAACACCACTCTTTGCGAAAAGAAACTTTCTATTTAACTTTGATTTAGCAAAGAAGAATATTCGCAAAGAAAATAAAGTTATCCTTTTTGAAGGATATATGGATGTTATTTCTGCTTGGCAAGCGGGAGTTCAACTAGGGGTTGCCTCAATGGGGACGTCTCTAACGCCGGAGCAAATTCAAAAGCTTCATCATGTAACGGATACGATTTTGATTGCTTATGATGGTGATAGAGCAGGTCTGGAAGCGACAAACCGTGCGATTGAAATGATTCAATCCACGAATGCTTTTACGATTGGTATTATTCCATTTGATAATGGGCTGGATCCGGATGAGTTTATTAAACAACGTGGACCCCAAGCGTTTATCGATTTGGTTGAACACGGGCAAGAAACCATCTATCAATTTAAAAAGAGATTCCTTTCTAAGAAATATCAACTGCAAGTTGAGAGTCAAAAGATTCAGTATATCGAAGAGATGATTATTGAACTAGCGAAACTCACAAATGATGTTGAAAAGAATCTAGCGATGAAGTCTCTTGCGGATGAATTTAATCTTGATTACACAACGATTCAAAATCAAGTGAAGCAAAAGCAAGTTCAAACTTCGCAGAATTTCCAAGCACCGCCTGTACCAAGCGTTGAAACACAAGCGCCAGTAATGAATAAACCGTTTATTAAGAACGAAGGTATTCAAAGGCATCTAATCTATCGCTTGATGCATCATAATGAAGCTTGGACATATCTGAATCGTATTAATCCAGAATTCTCTTTTCCAGACGCATTATATGAGCAATTATATTTACATATTCAGGCGTTTAGAAATGAAGAAGAGGAATTTGATGTTCAAGAATTTATGTTGTTTTTAAACGATAAAGATTTAATGAACAGAAATCTGGTATCTGAAATCGAACTAGGTCAGTTTCCTCCTGAATGTACTGAACAAGAGATTCAAGATTTAGTATATGTACTTTCTCAAAAGAACACTCTGAAAGAGCAGTTAGCACAAAAAAAGGAAGAGTTGAATCGAGCTGCTCTTATGAACGACGATGAAACCAGAAAGAAATTGATGGTTGAAATCATGGAGATTCAACGCCAATTAAGGAAAAGATAGAATGGAGGAATGGTGAATGACAGTTCAAAAGAATGAAAAAGGTCAAACACTGAACGAAGCAACTTCAACGCTTCTCGCAGAACGAAAATTATTCGGTCAAATTTTATACGATGATTTATCTGCACAAATCGCAATCCCATTTGAGTTGGATGCGGAAGGAATGGATAAATTAATTCAAAAGTTTGAGGATGCAGGAGTTAGTGTTGTAGATGCTAACGGTGAACCAACAAGCCAACAATTGTCTTCAGAAAGCCAACGAGAATCTGAGACAGCTGTTGTTGAAGATGATACTGCCTTATCTTCAAATACGAAGATTAATGACTCCGTTCGTATGTATTTAAAAGAAATCGGACGAGTTCCACTACTTAGTGCGGATGAAGAGGTCGCATTAGCACTCCGTATTCAAGAAGGAGATACTGAAGCAAAACAAGAGTTAGCAGAAGCCAACCTTCGTTTAGTAGTATCTATTGCGAAACGTTATGTAGGGCGTGGAATGCAATTCTTGGATTTAATCCAAGAAGGAAACATGGGCTTAATGAAAGCTGTTGAGAAATTTGACCATACAAAAGGATTCAAATTCTCTACTTATGCCACATGGTGGATTCGTCAGGCAATCACTCGTGCCATTGCTGACCAAGCGCGTACGATTCGTATTCCAGTACATATGGTTGAGACAATCAACAAATTAGTACGTGTTCAAAGACAACTATTACAAGATTTAGGACGCGAACCTACACCTGAAGAAATCGGTGCAGAAATGGACTTACCAACTGAAAAAGTTCGTGAAATTCTAAAAATCGCTCAAGAACCAGTGTCTCTTGAAACTCCAATTGGGGAAGAGGATGATTCACATTTAGGTGATTTCATTGAAGATGATAATGCAACAAGCCCAGCTGATCATACAGCGTATGCATTGTTGAAAGAACAACTTGATGAAGTTCTTGAACAATTAACAGACCGTGAAGAGAACGTTCTGCGTTTACGTTTCGGTCTTGATAAGAATGGAGAAATCCGTACATTAGAACAAGTAGGGCAAGTATTCGGGGTAACTCGTGAACGTATTCGTCAAATTGAAGCGAAAGCATTACGTAAATTACGCCATCCGAGCCGTTCTAAACAATTAAAAGATTTCTTAGATTAAGAATGAATAACAGAAGCAGTCCTTAGGGATTGCTTCTTTTTTGTTTGCAATTTTTGTGAAATCTCTATTATTTTCATGGGAAAGGGCTTAAATCTAGTGAAGAATTTGATAAACTAACAGAGGTGTACCGCAATTATGGTACACCTCTTAATTTATTTATTCTATAGCATCTGATTCAGTAACTCCTAAAATTACTGGAAGAATCATTGGATGACGTTCTGTTTTCTTAAATAGGAACGGACCTAACACATCCGTAATTTTATTACGAAGTACACGTTCGTTTAAAACTTCTTCTGAATCTGCCAAAAGTTCTTCAAGTTCATCACGAAGAATGGCTTGTGCTTCGTTAAGAAGTTGTCCTGATTCTTTCATGTAGATAAATCCACGAGAGAGCATATCTGGACCTGCAACGAGTTCGCGATTTTCATAATCAACTGTTGCAACACAGATCACTAAACCATCTTGTGAGAGTGTCTTACGGTCACGAAGAACGATGTTTCCGATATCTCCGATACCATTCCCATCAACGTAGACATCACCAGCAAAGAAGTGACCAGCTCTACGTGCTGAGTCAGCAGTCACAGCAAGAACATCTCCATTGCTTAAGATAAATGAGTTTTCTTTTGGAATTCCCACTTGAGTCGCAAGGTTTGCTTGGATCTTCTGCATACGATATTCACCGTGGACTGGTACGAAGTATTTAGGCTTCATTAAGCGAAGCATTAATTTTTGTTCTTCTTGAGAACCGTGACCAGATGTGTGAATATTGTTTACTTTACCATGAATCACTTCAGCACCAGCTTCTGAAAGAAGATTGATAACGCGGTTAACGCTTGAAGTGTTTCCCGGAATAGGAGAACTAGAGAAGATAACTGTATCACCAGGTTGAATTGAGATTTGGCGGTGAGTTCCATTTGCGATACGACTAAGTGCCGCCATTGGTTCCCCTTGAGACCCTGTACATAAAATAATGACTTTCTCAGAAGGGTATTGGTTAATTTCACGTCCATCGATAAAAGTATCATCTGGAGCTTTAATATAACCTAATTCACGAGCAGTGCGGAAGCTGGCTTCCATACTACGTCCAAATACAGCTAATTTACGGCCAGTTGCTACAGCCACATCCGTTACTTGTTTTAAACGAGAAACGTTTGATGCAAATGTCGCAAAAATGATACGGCCATCCACGCGTTGGATAATTTCTTTAATCGATTTTCCAACGACTTGTTCAGATTGAGTAAATCCAGGTACTTCAGAGTTTGTACTGTCTCCTAAAAGAACAAGAACACCTTCTGAACCAATTTGTGCCATACGGTGAAGGTTTGCCGGTTCTCCAACTGGAGTGAAGTCAAACTTATAGTCACCCGTGAACACGATGTTGCCTGGGGGAGTCTTAATCACAATCCCAAAAGCATCTGGAATAGAGTGGGTAGTGCGATAGAAACTCACTTGTGTTTTACGGAATTTAATGACGCTATCTTCATCAATTTCGTGAAGAATCGCATCTCTTAAAAGGCCATGTTCTTCTAATTTATTTCGAATTAAAGACATCGCAAGTTTTGTTGCATAAATAGGGATGTTCGCTTGTTTAATTAAAAAAGGAATCCCACCGATATGGTCTTCATGTCCGTGCGAAATAAATAGACCTTTTACTTTATTAATATTTTGAACGATATAACTGTAATCGGGAATCACATAGTCGATTCCAAGTAAATCATCCTCAGGGAATTTAATACCGGCATCCAAAATAATGAGCTCATCTTGGAATTGAACGCCATATGTGTTTTTACCGATTTCACCTAAACCGCCAAAAGCAAATACGCCCGTTTCGTTATTTTTAATATTTGGCTTCATGTTACTTGAACACCGTTAATTTAAACTCAGGGTTTTGTTTTTCGTAAGCTAAGTGTTTTTCATCTAGCTCTTGGATAAACTCTACGTTGTATTCAGTGTTTTCATCCACAAGGCGGCGGGCTTCTACCTTGTCATTAGCTTCGATATATAAAGCTTCTGTGTTCTCACGACGTGGAGCTTCCGTTTTAGTTGGTTGGTAAGTAATTTTAAAAATCATGTATGTACTCCTTTAATTTTTTTCATAATGTTTCTATCATATTTTATCATAGAATGCTTATTTTTTCATAATCTTAAAGGCTGATAAGTGCCTCTTTTTCCAATTTTAAGAGTAATTCTTTTGGATTTGAAAGTGGTTTAGGGTTGGCATCAGATTTCTTTTCACCAAATTTGAAAAAAATGGTATTCCAATTTCTGTTTTTAGCGCCTTCAATGTCATTAGTAAGGTCATCGCCAATCATCCAGAAGTCGCTTGTGCTAATATCTGGAAAAAGTTGTTCAACATTCTTAAAGGCTTCTGCTTGTGGTTTTGGAACACCAGTCGTCTCTGAAATGAAGATTCTAGAAGAGTCAAACCACTTTTCTAATCCAAGCGATGTAATTTTTTTCGACTGATGGCTCGTAGGACCATTTGTTAGAAGAACGAGAGTAGAGCGATGAGATACTTGGTTAAAAAAGTCTTTCCACTCTTTATCTAATTCGATGTGATCCATCACGTATTGATAGGTTTCCTTAAAACGAAAGACAGATTCTTTAGAAGAATCGAGTCCAAGAGATGAAAGGGTACTTTCAACACGAGAAAAGTGATTTTCTTCCAAAGTGATTTGTCCCTTCGTAAATAATTCAAAGGCAATTTCACTTTTTTCTTGATAAACCTTATACACATCCATATCCGTTGAAAATGTGGGGTAGCATTTCTCTAAGGCAGTTAAAAAGACATGCTGTTTTGAATAGAGTGTATCATCTAAATCAAAGACTAAAATGGGTGTCTTATTCGCCAATGACAACCGCTCCTTTAGGGATATACATTGGTTGTGTTTTATTAATATGGTCGTAGAACATCACACCGTTTAAATGGTCGATTTCGTGTTGAACAACGATGGCTTCGTAGTCTGTTAATGTGCGTACGAATTCATCACCGTTCACGTCTTGATATTTAACAGTCACACGTTCAGATCGAAGAACGATTCCTGGTACATCACGTTCTACTGAAAGGCAGCCTTCACCTTCTTTTAGGCAAGCTTTCTTCACTGATTCACGCATGATACGAGGATTGATCCATACTTCGTTTAAAATAGGTTCTTCATCTTCAAAACCAGGAACGAGAAGAGCAATCATTTGAATGGATTTACCAAGTTGAGGTGCAGCGAGACCAACACCTGCACGTAATTCATATTTTTCAGCAATTTCTGGGTTTTGACTATTATGTAAGAACTCTAACATTTCTTTAGCAAGTTCTTGTTGTTCTTCTGTTAGTGGGAAAGTTAGCTTTTCAGCACGTTTTCTAAGTGCAGGATGTCCCTCTAACACGATATCTTTCATTGTAATCATGGTTAACTCCTTTACTGGTTCATAAATCTGTTTCTAAGTATACCATTTTTCGCCCTAGAAACCAATCAGAGCCTTTGTTTTTGTAATTTTTTCATAAGGAAAAAGAGAATACTATAAATGACTTTAAACTTCTGTTACAATAGAAAGGAAATACGTGTAAAGGAATGGGTAATATGCTTTTTTGGAAGAAACAATCAAAACCACAAGAAACAACGGAATCTGTTTCAATTGATCGAGAGAATATCCCACAACATATTGCTGTGATTATGGACGGTAATGGTCGCTGGGCAAAGAAGCGCAATCTTCCTAGAATTGCGGGACATAAAGAAGGAATGAGTACGGTAAAACGAATCGCAATTGCTGCTGATGAATTAGGAGTAAAGGCGATGACCTTATATGCATTTAGTACTGAAAACTGGAAACGTCCAACAGAAGAAGTAAGTTTCTTAATGAAACTACCAGGAGATTTCTTTGGAACGTTTATGCCTGAACTTCAAGAAAGAAATATGAAAATCCAACTAATTGGATTTGTTGATGAATTACCTGAATCAACAAAAAAAGTAGTGTTAAAAGCCGTTGAAGATACAAAAGAGAATACTGGAATGGTGTTAACATTTGCCTTAAACTACGGCTCACGTGCTGAAATTATCGAAGCAACGAAAGCTTTAGCAAAAGAGGTTCAATCTGGAGAAATCTCAGTGGAAGATATTAACGACGAAGTTTTTGCTAGCAAATTACAAACAAGCTTCCTAGGAGACTTACAAGATCCAGATTTAATGATTCGTACAAGCGGAGAAGTGCGATTAAGTAATTTCTTATTATGGCAATTAGCGTATTGTGAATATTACTTTACGGATATTTTCTGGCCTGATTTTTCAGAAGAAGATTTACATAAAGCCATTCTGACGTACCAAGGAAGACATCGTCGTTATGGAGGGCTTGCATAGATGAAACAACGTGTCATTACCGCACTTATTGCTTTAGGTATATTCTTGCCAATTCTTTTTGTAGGCGACCTTTGGCTTAGAACACTTTTAGCAATGTTGGCGATTGTTGCGATTTATGAATTCTTCCAAATGAAGAAAATGAATATTTTCTCTATTGAAGGACTTTTGACATTACTGGCAACATTATCATTTTTATTCTCACAGAAGCCACTTGTGGCCCTGCCAAGAGGAATTGACTATTTCTTCTTTTATTTCTTAATGGTGATGTTACTGATGACGTTAACGGTTTATAAGAGTGACCGATTTTCGTTTGAAGATGCAGCGTTTTGTTCACTGATTTCTTTATACGTCGGTGGTGGATTCTCTGGAATTCTATTTGTTAGAAGTATTAGTTTTGGGATGGCAATTTTTGTCTTTATTGTCATTTGGGGAACGGACTCATTTGCTTATTTAGCGGGACGTCAGTTTGGGAAACACAAGTTAGCTCCAGATATTAGCCCAAATAAAACAATTGAAGGGTCTATTGGTGGCGTACTTGGCTCTGTATTATTAGGATTACTCGTAGTTCCATTTTATAATCCAGTTCAATTTTCAGTATTTGAATTTGTGCTCTTAATGGTTTGCTTATCCATTTTTGGACAATTAGGTGATTTAGTAGAGTCGGCATACAAGCGACAATTTAACGTAAAAGATTCTGGAAACTTATTCCCAGGGCATGGAGGAGTATTGGACCGTTTCGATTCAACATTCTTTGCTATGTTAATGTTCCAGATTGTATTTAAATTCTTTGGGGATATTTAAAAGAGGTGAAATAATTGCAAGGATTAATAGCATTTTTATTCGTATTTAGCATCATCGTGATTATTCATGAATTTGGTCATTACTATTTTGCAAAAAAAGCAGGTATCTTAGTTCGCGAATTTGCGATAGGGATGGGACCGAAAATCTTCCAAGTTCGTAAGGGAGAAACAGTATATACGCTTCGCTTATTACCTATTGGTGGATATGTTCGTATGGCTGGTCATGATGAAGATGAACAAGAAATCAAACCCGGGATGATGATTACTATCGTCCTAGATAGTGAAAATATTGTTCAAAAATTAAATTTTGACGATAAACTCATTATCGAGAATTCTGTACCTTTCCAAATCGAAGATGCAGACTTACATAAGGATATGACATTAACTGGTTACTTCATTAATTCAGAAGAAAAAGTGACACTAACAGTTTCGAAGACTGCAACAATTGTTGAATCTGATGGAACAGAAGTAGTCGTTGCGCCAGTGGAGCGTCAGTTCAATTCAGCAACATTATGGAACAGAATTAAAACAAATGCTGCTGGACCAATGAACAACTTTATTTTATCAATTTTAGTATTTTTTTTTGTTGGTTTCTTGGTTGGTGGTGTACCAACTAATGATGCGATTATCGGACAAGTAACTGAAGACTCGGCTGCACAAGTGGCTGGTCTAAAAGAGGGAGACAAGGTTCTTTCTATCGACGGTGTTGAGATTCATTCATGGGATGAAATGACAAAAATTGTTCGTTCTAGTGCGAATAAAGCTTTAGCAGTTACGATTGACCGCAATGGTAAAACAGAAGAAGTTCAAGTAACACCGAAGGCAGTGGAAGCGTCTGACGGTTCAAAAGTGGGACAATTTGGCGTCACAAGAATTCTTAAAAATGATATTCTTTCCATCCTTGCTTATGGCTTTACTCAAACTGTTTCAGTAGTTGTATTAGTGCTCTCGGCATTAGGCTCACTCTTTACACGTGGGTTTAATTTAAATCAACTAGGTGGACCGGTTGCTATTTATTCTATGACATCGCAAGTGGCTAAAAATGGGTTCATTGATTTACTTGCTTTCATGGGAATGATTAGTGCCAACCTTGGAGTAATGAACCTTTTACCAATTCCAGCACTTGATGGTGGAAAACTAGTTCTGAATGTTATCGAAGGAATTCGTAAGAAACCACTCGATCCAGAAAAAGAAGGTTATTTAACGATTGCAGGAGCTATTTTCCTTTTTGCGTTAATGCTTCTTGTGACATGGAACGATATTATGAAATTATTTAATTAGACAAGAGAGTGTCTCTACGATGGTGGAGCACTCTTCTTATGTAATAAAAAAGGAGGAAACCATGAGTCAATCACAAAAAGATTTAATGAAAAAAGTGATCGAGCAATTTAATATTGCTGACACTAGTATTTTTTCTCCGGAATTTGATGAAGCAAAATTAGTTCGAATTGATATCTCTAAGTTAGATAAAACATGGACGTTTCATATTCAAAATCCAGTCATTTTTATGTATGAAAAATTCAGACTGTTTACTGATGCTTTAAATGATACTTACCGTCAATTCGGTGGGAAAGCTGTTATTACAACAGATGAAGGTGCAGAAGTAACAGAAGAACTAGTTGAATCCTATTGGGAATATGTATTAGAGACATTGAAGGATGAATCTGCGGTTTCTCATCAAATTTTTGCGGATCAAACTCCAAAGTATGAGAAAAATCAAATTAAACTTCATTGCCCGAACGAATTAACGAAGACGCATTTAATGAATAATTGCGTTCCAAAAATTCAACAAGCTTATATCGAAGCAGGATTTCCTAAACTAGGAGTTCAAATCCATGTGGATGGTGAGTTGCAGGACCGATTGGCAGAAGAGTTTATTCAAAAAGAACAACAGATTGAACAGGCATTTAACGAAGCTCAAAAAGCAGCACAACTAGCAGCTGCTCAAGCTCCACAAAGAAAATCAGCCAGTGCTAACTCTTCGAAACCAGAAGGCGTCATTTACGGTAAACCTATCAAATCCAATAGTGAAGTTCGTGCGCTTGCTGATATTTTCGAAGAAGAGCGCAATGTTGTAATCGAAGGGAAGATTTTTGATATTGAACTTCGTCGCGGTAAAGCCAAAGGGAAGTTGTTCGGAAATATTAAATTAACGGACTATACATCTTCCATCAGTGCGACTTTATTCCCATCAACTCCTGAAGATGAACAAGCGCTTGAAGGCTTGAAAAAGGGGACATGGGTTAGAGCGTTCGGTACGATTGAAGTGAATAAGTTCTCTCAAGAATTAGGAATGATTATTCGCGATATGAACGCTGTGAACCATGAAGGTAGAAAAGACAAAGCAGAAGGCGAAAAACGCGTTGAGTTGCACATGCACACGAATATGTCAGTGATGGATGCGACGAATTCTCCAAGTGATTTGATTAGTCAAGCGGCTAAATGGGGACATAAGGCAATTGCGATTACAGATCACGCCAATTTACAGGCCTACCCAGAAGCACATGGCGCTGGTAAGAAAAACGGCATTAAAATTTTATACGGATTAGAAGGAAATATCGTTGATGACCACGTGAATGTAGCCTATAATCCGCAACATATTTTATTAGAAGATGCGACTTATGTGGTCTTTGACGTGGAGACAACAGGGCTTTCTGCGATTTATGACAGCATCATCGAGCTAGCCGCCGTTAAAATGAAAAACGGTGTCGTGGTTGACAAGTTTGAAGAATTTATTGATCCAGGCCACCCATTATCTGCAACAACCATTCAGTTAACAGGAATTACTGATGAGATGGTTAGAGGTTCTAAATCTGTAGAACATGTCTTAAAAGAATTCCACGAATTTTCTAAAGATTGCATCCTTGTTGCGCATAACGCAAGTTTCGATATGGGCTTCTTAAATACAGGATACGAAAATGTGGGAATTCCAAAAACAAATCAACCAGTTATCGATACTCTGGAATTGTCTCGTATGCTTCACCCACAACTGAAGTCTCATCGTTTAAATACTTTAGCGAAACGTTATAATGTTGCACTTGAACAACATCACCGTGCTGTGTATGACTCTGAAACGACAGGTTACTTATGCCATATCTTCTTAAAAGAAGCAGCGACAGAGCATAATTTGTTGTATCACGATGAATTAAACACCAACATTCATCCAGAGGAAGTCTTTAAGAACGGGCGACCATTCCATGCGACGATTTTTGCAAAAGACCAAGCTGGATTGAAAGAACTGTTCAAGGTCGTATCTCAATCCAATATTGAGTATTATTACCGTGTTCCTCGTATTTTAAGAAGTATGCTTTCAAGCCGTCGTGATTCATTCTTACTAGGATCAGGATGCGCTGAAGGTGAAGTTTTCGAAGCGATGATGCAAAAAGGTTATAACGAGGCAAAAGAAAAGGCTAAATTCTATGATTATATTGAAATTATGCCGAAAGCCATCTATCGACCTTTAATCAAAAAAGAATTGATTCGTAACGAACATCACTTAGAAGAAATCATTCAAAACTTAGTTCGTCTTGGGGAAGAATTAGGGAAACCAGTTGTAGCAACAGGGAACGTTCACTACTTAAATCCAGAAGACAAGATTTATCGTGAGATTCTTCTAACCTCATTGAACAATGGTGTTCCTCAAGAATATCCGGATGCTCATTTAAGAACTACAGACGAAATGCTGAAAGAATTTGCCTTCCTTGGTGAAGAAAAAGCTTATGAAGTGGTCGTGACGAACTCAAATTGGGTTAGCGAACAATTGGAAGAAATTACTCCAGTTAAAGATGAGTTATTTACTCCTAAAATTGAAGGTGCCGCTGATGAAATCACTAAATTGAGTTACGATAAAGCACATGAATGGTATGGAAATCCTTTACCAAAAATTGTGGAGGATCGTATTAAGAAAGAGCTAAAGAGTATTATTGGGAATGGTTTTTCGGTAATTTATTTAATTGCTCAAAAACTTGTATTAAAGAGTAATCAGGACGGGTATTTGGTTGGATCACGTGGGTCGGTTGGTTCATCCTTGGTAGCTACTTTAACTGGAATTACTGAAGTGAATCCATTAGCGCCACACTATCGTTGTCCTCAATGTCAATTGTCAGAATTCTTTGATGATGGATCAGTAGGCTCAGGTTTTGATTTACCTGAGAAGAACTGTCCAAGATGTAATACGAGGATGGTTAAAGATGGACACGACATTCCGTTTGAAACCTTCCTAGGATTCTACGGAGATAAAGTTCCCGATATCGATTTAAACTTTAGTGGGGAATATCAACCACAAGCTCATAACTATACAAAAGTACTGTTCGGTGAAGATTATGTCTATCGTGCAGGTACAATTAGTACGGTTGCCGATAAGACAGCCTTTGGGTATGTAAAGGGATATGAGCGTGACTTAGGCTTAGAGTTCCGTCAAGCAGAAATTGAACGGTTAGCAAGCGGATGTACGGGAGTTAAGAGAAGTACAGGTCAGCACCCGGGTGGGATTATTGTAATCCCAGATTATATGGACGTGTATGATTTTACGCCAATTCAATACCCAGCCGATGATTTGAGTGCTGAGTGGAGAACAACACACTTTGACTTCCACTCAATTCATGATAATGTATTAAAACTCGATATTCTTGGGCATGATGATCCGACAGTGATTCGTATGTTACAAGACTTATCAGGAATGGATCCAAAATCGATTCCACCTGATGATTCAGAAGTTATGAAAATCTTTGGTGGGACTGAAGTGTTAGGAGTGACTCCTGAACAAATCGATTCCAATACAGGGACACTTGGTATTCCAGAATTTGGGACTAAATTTGTTCGTGGAATGTTAGAACAAACAAAACCTTCAACATTTACTGAATTACTTCAAATTTCTGGGTTGTCACACGGTACTGACGTATACCTTGGAAATGCCGAAGAGTTGATTCGACTTCATAATATCCCGCTCGCCGACGTTATCGGTTGTCGTGACGACATCATGGTGTATTTAATCCATAAAGGCGTTGAAGAAGGGATTGCCTTTAAAATCATGGAAGGAGTCCGTAAAGGGAAAGGGATCCCTGATGACTTCCAAGCGATTATGAGAGAAAACAATGTACCAGAATGGTATATCCAATCGTGCTTGAAGATTAAATATATGTTCCCGAAAGCCCACGCGGCGGCTTACGTTTTAATGGCGTTACGTGTAGCTTGGTTTAAAGTTCATAAACCATTGTTATACTACTGTGCTTATTTCTCAGTGCGTGCGCAAGATTTCGATATCGTTGCCATGTCACAAGGGAAAGAGATGATTAAGAAACGTATTAAAGAAATTCGTGAAAAAGGAATGGAAGCAAGTACAAAAGAACAAAACTTATTAACCGTTCTCGAATTAGCCAACGAGATGGTTGAACGTGGTTTCCACTTCAAGATGGTCGACGTGGATAAATCTGAAGCAAGTAACTTTGTGATTGAAGGTGATTCACTCATCGCACCGTTTAGAGCGATTCAAGGATTAGGGTTAAACGTAGCCAACAAAATCGTTGAAGCGAGACAAGAACAACCTTTCTTATCGAAGAAAGACTTAGCGACACGTGGTAAAGTGTCTAAGACACTCATAGACTATATGACAGAAAATAAAGTCCTAGATCACTTACCGGATGAAAATCAATTATCGTTATTCGATGATTTGTTCTAATATCACAATAGTTGGTATTTTAACAAAGTATATGGTATACTAACAAAGTAGAATAGTAGTTGAGAGGAGAGTGAGCGGAAACGCTCACTCTTTTTATCGACATGGACTCAAGTAGCAAGGAGGTTGAGGCTATGAGTAAAGTAACTGAGACGGTAACAGAGCTTACTAAAGAGGTCATCGAAAAAGAAGGCTTTGAGTTATTCGACTTAGAATTTGTAAAAGAAGGAAAGAATTGGTTTCTACGTTTTTACTTAGATAAACCAGGCGGAATCGATTTAGATGACTGCGCGTTTATGAGTGAAAAATTTAGTGAAATTCTTGATGCGCAAGATCCTGATCCAATTCCACAAGCTTACTTCTTAGAAGTTTCTTCACCAGGTGCAGAGCGCCCGTTAAGAAACGAGGAAGAATTAAAAGCAGCGATTGGTTCATATGTACACTTATCGTTTTATCAAAACGTAGAAGGTGAGAAATTCCTTGAAGGAACTCTTCTTTCAGTCGATGAAGAAACGGTAACGTTGAAGGTACAAATCAAAACAAGAACAAAAGAATTCACCATTGATCGTAAGAATATTGCAAAAGCACGTCTTGCAATCAAATTCTAAGGAGTAAAGGAGTAAACACATGAGTAAAGAAATGCTACGAGCATTAACTGTTCTCGAAGAAGAAAAAGGAATCTCTAAAGATGTTGTTATCACAGCTTTAGAAGCAGCGTTAGTGTCTGCATATAAGAAAAACTACGGACAAGCTCAAAACGTAGAAGTTGAGTTTGACAAAAAGAAAGGTAACATGCATGTATATGCGGTAAAAGAAGTGGTTGAATATGTATTCGATTCAACTCTTGAAGTAAGCCTAGAAGAAGCACATGCAAAAAATAAAGCTTACGAAGTTGGCGATAAAATTCGTTTCGAAGTAACTCCAAAAGACTTCGGACGTATTGCTGCTCAAACAGCAAAGCAAGTGATTATGCAACGTCTTCGCGATGCTGAACGTACAAACATCTACAATGAATTCATTCAATACGAAAATGAAATCATGACTGGTGTTGTTGATCGTCAAGATTTCCGTTATGTATATGTGAATCTTGGACGTATCGTTGCTGGAATGGCAAAACAAGACCAAATTCCAACAGAAGAGTACTTACCTGATCAACGTATTAAAGTTTTAGTATCTAAAGTAGATAACACTACTAAAGGACCTCAAATTTTCGTAAGTCGTACTCATCCAGATTTATTAAAACGTTTATTTGAACAAGAAGTTCCTGAAATTTACGATGGCGTTGTAGAAATCGTTTCTATCGCGCGTGAAGCCGGAGACCGTGCTAAAGTAGCTGTTCGTTCAAACGATGCTAATTTAGATCCAGTTGGAACATGTGTAGGACCTCGTGGACAACGTGTTCATAACATTGTTGAAGAATTAAACGGTGAAAACATGGATATCGTTGAATGGAACGAAGATCCTGCAGTTTATATCAAAAACGCATTAAACCCAGCTCAAGTAATTAAAGTTGAATTTAATGATGATAGCAATGGTTGTATCGTTGTTGTTCCAGACCACCAATTATCACTTGCAATCGGTAAACGTGGACAAAACGCACGTCTAGCTGCGAAATTAACAGGATATCGTATTGATATTAAATCTGAAACTGCTTATGAAGAGTATTTAGAAAACTTAGCAAATCCAGTCGTTGAAGAAACAGAAGAAGCTTCTTCTGAAGAAGAATAAAATACAGGAGGTGCACGATGAAAAAGAAAAAGATTCCGATGCGCCGTTGTATCGCTTCAGGTGAAATGATGCCGAAGAAAGAGTTGGTCCGTATTGTTCGTAACGCTGAAGGTGTTGCGCAAATCGACCCAACTGGTAAAGTAAACGGCCGTGGCGCTTATATTACTCTTGAACCTACATTAGTAGAAAAAGCTTGGAAAAATCGTATATTCGAAAAACAATTAGAAATTGAAATTCCAGATACATTTTATGAAGAGCTTCTCGCTTATGTAGAACATCAAAAAGCAAGAAAAGAGTTGTTTAGTGATGGAAGAGCTCGTTAAACAAAGAGCTTTGAATCTACTTGGAATGGCAACGGCTGCTCGTAAACTCATTAGTGGCGAGGAGCAAGTTATCCAAAGTATTCAAAGACAAAAAGGAAATTTAGTGATTTGCACAAAAGATTGCAGTGCAAACACCGTTAAAAAAATCAAAAACAAATGTGAATATTATGAAATTCCTTTTGTTCAGCAATTTGAAACGGATGAATTGTCTTTAGCAATTGGCAAAAGACGTTCTATCGTTTTAGTTGATGATCGAGGGTTTACAAAGAGTCTACTGAAGATGAAGGGATTTAACGATATGAACGAATAGGAAGGTGAGACTATGTCGAAAACTCGCGTATACGAATTAGCGAAAGAATTAAATGTGGCTAGTAAAGAAATTATTGAAAAAGCAAAAGAAGTAGGTATTTCATACAATAGTCATATGTCTACTATGGAAGAATCTGAAATCTCAAAAATTAAAGGAGCTTGGAATTCAAAGCCTGCTGCTAAACCAGCACCAAAGGCTCCAAAACAAGATGTAAAACCTGCTCCTAAACAAGAAGCTAAAAAAGCTGAACCAAAGAAAGAAGCGCCTAAAGCTCACGCTCCTAAAAAAGAAGGAGCAAAAAGAGAAGAACACGCTCCAAAACAAGGAAATCAAAAGCAAAATCAAGAACGTAACCATTCTCAAAACCAAAGACGTCACGAACAAAATGATAAAAGAAATCAAGGACGTCAAAATCAAAAACCACAAAATGCGAATGGAAACCGTCCTTCATTTAAGCAAGAACCAGCACGCAATGAAGCTCGTTCTAACCAACAAGGACAAGTAGAGCGTCCTCGTAACAACCAAAAACCAAACAACAATAACGATCGTTTCGAATCACCAAGAAACAATCGTAATAACGACAGAAAAAACCAACAACGTTATAATGATTTTAACAATGATGGTTTCAGTAAGAAAAATCGTAACCAAAAAGGTAAAAAAGGAAACCGTCGTGATGAACAAAAAGCGAAACCAGCTGTTCCAGCACGTAAATTCCACGAATTACCAGAAGTATTAGTGTATACAGATGGTATGACAGTTGCTGAATTAGCGAAGAAAATCAAACGTGAACCAGCAGAAATCATCAAAAAATTATTCCTATTAGGAGTAATGGCGACATTAAACCAAGGTCTATCTAAGGACGCAATTGAATTATTAGCTGCAGACTATGGTATTGATGCTGAAGAAAAAATCGAAAAAGATATTTCTGATTTAGATGTGTACTTTGAAGAAGCAGCTGCTGAAAACGCAGAAAGCACAGTACGCCCTCCAGTTGTAACAATCATGGGACACGTTGACCATGGTAAAACAACATTGCTTGACCAATTACGTAACTCTTCAGTTGTAGCGGGTGAAGCAGGTGGTATCACTCAACATATCGGTGCGTACCAAATTAAGATTGATGGCAAACCAATTACGTTCTTAGACACTCCAGGACACGCGGCCTTCACAACAATGCGTGCGCGTGGTGCAGACATTACTGATATTACGGTTATCGTAGTAGCAGCAGATGACGGTGTAATGCCACAAACAATCGAAGCGATTAACCATGCGAAAGCAGCAGACGTTCCAATTATTGTTGCTGTGAACAAAATCGATAAACCAGCAGCAAACCCAGGTCGTGTTATGCAAGAACTTTCTGATTTAGGGCTTGTACCTGAAGCATGGGGTGGGGACACAATTTTCGTTGAGATTTCAGCGAAATTCAACCAAAACATTGAAGAATTACTAGAAATGATTCTTTTAGTAGCTGAAGTTCAAGAGTTGAAAGCAACCCCTAACCGTTTAGCATTAGGAACTGTTATTGAAGCTCGTTTAGATAAATCTAAAGGACCTATCGCAACATTATTAGTACAAGAAGGAACGCTTAAAGTTGGAGACCCAATCGTTGTAGGGAACACATTTGGACGTGTCCGTGTAATGGTGAATGACCAAGGACGTCGTGTGAAAACTGCTTTACCAGCGACTCCAGTTGAAATTACAGGTCTTAACGCTTCACCTCAAGCCGGTGACCGCTTCGTAGTATTCGAAGACGAAAAGACTGCGCGTTCAGCTGGTGAAGAACGTGCGAAACGTG
>CAUQUY010000012.1:0-28200 GCA_963521405.1 uncultured Streptococcus sp. | reverse complement strand
GCATTCAAAAATACAACTTCATTCACTTTTTCAATACTTTCGATATTAATTGACGTTTTGACTTCTGATTTTTGTTCCTTAGGTAAGAAAAATAGCACTCCAATAGCCATAATAGCTATTAATATCACATTCAATAGAACACTAAACTTATTAAATTTCTTCTTTATATTTGTACTTCTCAATTTACATACCTCCATTATATTTTGCTTTTCTAAAAGAAACTTCTCTTTTAATAGCATATGTAAATTTTACACACTCTAAAAATAACAGTCAACAGAATATATCTTATCGTCTAAAAATATTATATCCCAAAAAATGTAAAATAAATTTGTTGTATCTTATTCTAAATTAGAAACACAAAACCCTGACCAGCAACGGCCAGGGTTATTTTTTAACTATTTTTTGAACAGCAATCCAATGAGTTGCCCTATGAGACTGACAACTGCATACATCAGAATATAAATGGCCGCAGAGTCATTTAGTAAAAAGAGATTCGGAATCCATAAGAGACCTATCACAATCGGGAAATACCAATAATATCCAAACTTTACTGAAAACAGCATCGAAACCACAAAGACGATGACCGAAATTCCAATCAATAGTAAGAACATTGCACTTCCTGTATCTTGAATCAGAAATACAGGAATTAAATAATAGAGTAAAGCAACAACAACGTACACCAGTAACTGTCTATACTTGGATGCCATCATGACCCCTCCTCTATTGATTCTATTTTCTATCCCCAGTATACCATATCCCATTTAAAATCGAGTGCTATGTTGAGCACTAAAAAAGCATGAAACAAATTTGTCCCATGCTTATGACTTACTCTTTAGTTTTGTGAGAAGAGATTTTTGATGGCATCAAAAATCGATTGGAAGAATTGGGCGATCTTATCGAGCCATCCTTCGTTTTTGGCTTGTTCGACTAAGCTGTTAATCTTTTCGCTAACTGATTTTGACAAGCTATTTAATTGCTCTAATACTTGTTTGGAATCAATCGCACTTGTGTTTTGATAGTTTTGCGCAAAAGCGACTAGTGCATTAATTTGGTCTTGGGAAATCACATTTTGTAATGAGTTGTTCTTCAAAGCATCGTTAATAATGCGTTCGATATCTTCTTTTGTCGCTAATTGTCCTTGCTTTTGTTTAAGTTCCGCAAGTTCTTTCTTGATTTCAATCATCGCTTTATCGAGTTTTGAAGAATCGAAACCTTTAGCGTTCGCATTTTCTTGCGCGATTTTATTCGTTACTTCTAACTCTTGTTGCGCGACTTCAGTACGTTTGGCATCCAGTTGTACTCCGTTGGCTTCAAAGGCTTTATACACCCCTGTTAAGGCGGATTCACCGGTTACTTTCGATACGGCTGCAACTTCGATTTCGGCATCCGTTACACCTGCCGTAATCGCCGCATTGGCATATTGCTCGGCAGTGACCAGTGTGATGTTTTCAGGCGTCTTGATTTTCACCTTTACACCTGTGCCTTTATCCGTCTTTTGAACCATCACAGATGAAATCATGACAGACGTATTCCCGTCACCACTTCCAAGATATTTGATTAAATCTTGTCCAGTAGCCGTTTCGGTTAATACGGTGTTTGAATCTTTAATGCCTAATAATTCTGATGTTTGTTTTATTTGCGCTTCACTGAGTCCACCACCATAGACCACGGTTGGTTTTCCCCATTTTTCATTGACTGTCGTTGTATCGATGGCATATGCATTCTTCATGGATAATCCCATCAAAGCAAGAACAATTGCGGTTGCTTTCATCCATTTCTTCATGAATGAACCTCCTTTGTTTTAAATCGTAACTTACTCGTTACACCTATAGTATACAAAAAGAACTTTAAGAAAAAAATGTACTTTCCTTAAAGTTCTTTATTTATTTGTTTAAGAAATGGTTAACGTCGACGTGCAAATGCCTTCATTGTTGTTGGTGAGAAAAGCATGATGATTGGATAAATTTCCAAACGTCCTGCAATCATCCCAATCGCAAGTACAAAAGTATTGAAATCAGAATACATTGAGAAGTTGCTTGTAGGTCCTACTTGACCAAGCCCCGGCCCGATGTTGTTAAAGGTTGCGGCCACACTTGAGAAGGCTGTTGTAAAATCGCCTGCTTCAAATGACACACATAGTAATAACACAAGGAAGAACAGTACATACACGATTAGGTAGTTGGCAATACTCTTCTCCATCTTATTATCGATTGGTTTTCCATTCATCGTTGGAACAAACACACGACGCGGTTGACCCATGCGTTTTAATTCGGCAATGGCACTCTTGAAGTACACGATAACACGAGAGACTTTAATCCCCCCGGCTGTTGACCCTGCACATCCCCCGATAAACATCAGTAGTAAAAGAAGCACATGTGGGAACAATCCCCAGAGTCCAAAGTCGACCGTTGAATAACCGGTTGTCGTAATAATCGACGATACCGTGAAGAACACACTACGAATTGGAACGCCTAAAGCCGATTGCGTAATCGATAATACGGTGAAAATAATCATCGTAAAGCCAAGGACGATTCCAACATAGGTACGCATTTCTTCGTCTTTAATCACGTCTTTCACAGCGCCTAGAAGAATGAAGTAATATAAGTTAAAGTTGATCCCAAAAAGCATCATCCCTACCCCGATAATCCATTCCACGGCTGCTGCGTTAGCGTAAATACTAAATCCGGCATTATTAATCCCGAAACCACCTGTCCCTGCTGTACCAAACGATAGTAGCAAGGCATCAAAAAGTGGCACTTGGAAGACGACTAAGATAATCGTCAATACGGCTGTCATCGCTAAATAAATCATATATAAGATTTGTGCCGTATGGGCTAATTTCGATACGAGTTTTCCAAACACAGGACCTGGAACTTCCGCACGCATGAGCTGCACGGATTCAGAACCATGACTTGGAAGAATCGCAAGTGCGAATACTAGTACCCCCATCCCACCGACTAAGTGAGTGAAGCTTCTCCAAAATAATGAAGAATGTGCGAGCACGGATAGGTCTGGAATAATACTTGAACCGGTCGTCGTTAATCCACTTGCCGTTTCAAAGAAGGCATCCACTACATTTGGGATTTCTCCTGTGAAGACAAATGGCAACCCACCAAAGAACGAGAGTAAAATCCAGCTTAAGGCTACGGTTACGACCCCGTCACGCGCCATGATTTTTAGTGGCTCTGGCTTTTTAAAGCTTAAGAGAAGCCCAATCACAAGTAGTAGCAGAATCGTTCCAGCATAAGCCAGTTTTTGAGTCAATGACTCATGATAAATAAAGCTAACAATCAGTGGTAAGGCTAAGAGCGCCGCTTCAACTTGAAGCATTTTTCCCACGAAATAGCGAACTGTTTTGATATTCATTCAGACACCTCTATTCCAAAATGTCGTTAATGTCATCAAAGTCTTTTTCCGTTGTAACGACGATTACTTTATCAAATGGCTCGATTGTGTCACTACCAGCTGGATAAATCAGTTGTTCCCCACGCACGATAAACGCAATCAAGAGGTTTGATTTTGTCTTCAATTCTGATAAAGGAATGCCGCAAATCCCACTATTCTTTTGAACGCGGAATTGAAGTGCTTCAACTTGGTTATCCGCTAAACGGTATAACGCTTCGACATTAGATCCTTGTGTGTTCGAACGTGAACGCACGAATTGGATAATTTCGTTCGCAACGATACGTTTTGGCGTCACGACTGATTGATTATCAAAGCCTTTAAACACTTTAAGAAGTGCTGGACGGCTCATCTTCGTAATAATCTTTGGTACACCTTGTTGTTTCGCATACGCTGAAAGAATTAAGTTTTCTTCGTCAATCCCTGTCATCGATACAAACACATCATATTCTGTAATACGTTGTTCTTCTAATACATCGTGGTCTGTTCCATCGGCATGAATGATGGTTGAATGTGGGAACGCATAGCTTAAAGTTTCACAGCGTTCTTCATTGACTTCGATGACTTTGGTGTTGATTTTTGTTTGTTTCAACATATTGAGTAAGTAATAAGTAATACGTCCACCACCGACAATCGTAGCAGAAGACACACTCTTCTTTTCTTGACCTGTTAATTTTAAGAAATTGCGAAGGTCTGGATACGCCCCTGTAATAAATACATGGTCTCCTTCTTCAAGTGTTGAATCCCCATCTGGAATGAAGCTTTGATCATTACGGTGAATCACACAGATTAAGATAGATTCAAATCGATTACGCACTTCTTTTAGAGTCAATCCTGCAAGAGCGGAACCTTCGTTGATTTCTAATTCGAGTAAACTTACACGATTCCCAACGAAATTTTCTACACTTAATGCAGAAGGATAATTAAAGTTATTGGCGATATCACGAGCCGTAGAAAGCTCTGGGTTAATTAGCAATGAAATCCCTAGACTTTCACGAACGAGTTGTAATTGTTGTGAATACTCAGGGTTACGCACACGCGCAACAGTGTATTCCGCACCAATTTTCTTCGCTAAAATAGACGCAATAATATTAATTTCGTCCATTTCTGTTACAGAAATAAAGATGTCACAGTTTTCTACCCCTGCTTCTACAAGAATGTCGTAGCTGGCACCATTTCCGCAAATCCCCATAATATCGAATTTATTTAATAGTCGATCGATTAAATCTTGGTTTTTATCAATCAATACAATGTCATTTTCTTCCGTTGAGAGCTCCTGGCAAATCACTTCGCCGACTTTTCCCCCACCGACAACAACAATTTTCATTTTGTTTCCTCCAGATTGAAAAATCTTATACCTTTCTATTTTACCTTTCTGGTGCGAAAAGGTCAAAGTTTATCTTGTTTTCTAAAGGGTCAAAGCATGTTACACTAAGGTTCGGAGGTCATTATGAACGAACACGAATTACAAAACTTAACCGAGGAGATTTCGCGTACGTCTTTTCACCGAGAATTCACGCATAAAATCACCTATAACAAACGCCTACGTTCCAGCGGAGGTCGCTATTTGCTCCAGACGGGAAATATCGAGATTAATCCCCTTGTCGAACAAGAACTGGGGCTCGAAGCGCTCATTGGCGTCATCAAACACGAACTCTGCCATTATCACTTGCATCAAACTGGTGGCGGCTATCGTCACAGAGATGCTGACTTTAAGCGCCTCCTTCATCAAGTAGGCGGAAGTCGCTTTGTCGAACGCATGAAGGAACCGAATTTCATTTATGAATGTACAGCGTGCCATCATCGCTACCCTAGAATGCGCAAGATGAACACGAATCGCTATGTATGTGGAAAATGTCGTGGAAAATTAATCCTTTTAGATTGAAATTCCAGCAAACATTTGATAAACTGAAAGAGATCTGCGGTCGTGGCGGAATGGCAGACGCGCTGTCTTGAGGGGGCAGTGGGTGTATACCTGTGCGGGTTCAAGTCCCGCCGGCCGCATAAACAAAACGAAATACGCTAGATGGATAACCATCTAGCGTATTTTTGTGCATGTATTTTGTACTAGCCTAGTTGTTAGCGCATTAATACAAACTCTTCGCTACCAGTTGGATGGATTGCTACTGTTGCGTCGAAGTCGGCTTTGGTTGCGCCCATTTTAATGGCTACGGCATAGCCTTGAATCATTTCGTCAACACCGTATCCAATTCCGTGGAGTCCGACTACTTTTTCATCTGCTCCTGCTGTGATGAGTTTGAAGAGCGCTTGTTGGCGATGGCTTGTCACGGCTGAATACATTCCAGCAAACGTTGATAAGTATGCCTTCACGTTTTCTTTGCCATACTCTTTCACGGCTTGTTCTTCTGAAAGCCCCACTGTTCCAATGGCTGGGTGTGAGAACACGACTGTTGGAATTGTTGAGTAGTCCATTTTCGCGTTTGTTTGTCCGTTAAATAAACGTTCTGCTAGTGTGCGTCCTGCTTTAATCGCTACTGGCGTCAATTCTTTTTCACCAGAAACGTCTCCCAGTGCGTACACACCTTGGGCTGTAGTTTCTTGGAATTCATTCACTTTGATAAATCCACGTTCTGTTAATTCCACTCCAGCTGCTTCAAGGTTTAAGCCTTCTGTATGCGGCACACGTCCTGTTGCCCAAATCACTTTTTCAGCAGCAAAAGTTGTTCCATCTTCGAAATGAATTTCCACACTACCATCTTCAAGTTGAACCAATTTTTGTGGCACTTTGTTTGTGTGCAATGTTGGTCCTGATTTTTCCATTTCCGCAACGAGTACTTCAATAATCGAATGGTCGAAGTTACGTAAAGGACGATTGCGACGAACGAAAAGGTCTGTCTTCACGCCTAGCGCATGTAAGACACCCGCAAGTTCTACAGCAATATATCCAGCACCTAAGATGGCTACGGATTGTGGCAACACGTCCCAAGCAAACACATCGTCAGAAGTGCCGCCAAGTTCTTTTCCTTCCACGTTTGGAATGGCAGGTTTTGCCCCTGTCGCAATTACGATATGGTTGGCACGGTACTCTTCCCCATTCACTTCAATCGTGTGGGCATCGATAAAGCGCGCGTACCCTTTAATCACGGTTACGTTGTTGCGTTCAAAAGTTCCATTATAAGAGTTACGTGAACGGTCAATATAGGCTTCACGGTTTTTCTTGAGTGTCGCAAAATCAAAAGTGACATTTTCTGCGGTAAACCCATAGTCTGGACCATATGCGTGAATCGCCTCTGCAATTTGCGCACCATACCACATAATTTTCTTAGGAACACAGCCGATATTCACACAGGTTCCTCCAAGTAAGTTTCCTTCTACTACGGCTACACGGGCACCATGCATGGCTGCACGGTTTGCTGTGGCAATACCGCCACTACCACCACCGATAGAAATTAAATCAAATGTTTTCATTGCTCATCCTCCATTTTTTGGTCACACTCATTCTATCAGATCGCTTTTACTTTTGTCTTAAACCCTGCTCATGAAATAAGTTTAGGCACAGAAAAAAATGATTACTTCAAAGCCTTGCGGCTTTTTATAATCACTGTAACGTTGCACCGGAGCAAGCCTTGGTCTTGCTCCTTCGAAGCTTCAAACGGGAGTAAGACCAAAGTCAAAACAGGACTCACAATGTGAGTCCTGTTTGCTTTGTAGTCTTACCCCCGCAAGGCTGATTAGAATTAAGCGAATCACAAGTGATGAAGCTTGATTCAATCAGCTACTGCGTCTAACTTTATAAACTGTTTTAACTACGGAACAAGTTCCTACTCCTCGTAATTCACATTCGATGCTATTCACGCTACTGCGATTATAAAATCCGCAGGCTTCTTCGTAATCATTTTTTAGTGCTGTTCAATTTTTGAGTCAGAGTTTAAAAATGCTCTGATAGAATCATGTGACAAATAACGACCTCTTCGCTCCTTATTACTGTGCTAGTAGTTTAATTCTGCTTTTCAGGTTGGAAGCTTGGTGCTGTCTAGTTGGTTCTTAAGGTGCTGGGACTAGAGCTTTTCAAGCCAGAGGGCGCATAGTGTTTGGACTGCTGGAATCACCGTTGTAATCGAGCCGTGGTTATCGTATGCCTTGTACCAAAGTTTGCCCGTTGAATCGAAGGCGTATTGGTACACGACAAGCCAATGATTTTTATATGGGCTACCAAGAGCTGTAGTGGTTCCTACGACAACAGGCACGCCGTCTTCAAGAAGGTCTGGTACAACCTTTTCACTAAATAAATTAAAGTGTGTTTTATAGCCGTATTTCTTCCACTCCTGATTGAGTCCGCGTTGCACGTCCCAATAGAAAGTTCCACGATATGGAAGTGCGTATTCAATCGACGCCTCCATACTCTCTAATAAGTCGTCCATCGATTGTGTCACGACGCCTTCACGTTTCGCCATGAGGACTGTTAACGAAGCTGCCGCGTAGGTTCCGCAAACTCCTGGTGTCTTTTCATTTACATATGCTTTGAACGGCTGCATGTCGCTTTCCGCCAGACCTCGCCATTCAACGCTCTCTTCTAAAGTGTGTTTCTTCTCCCACTTCATTCGCATTCTCCTTATTGTTCAATATGATAGTCTTTATTTTTCAAAATGATATTCTTTCACTTGTAGTTGTTCGTCTAAATCAAATACAAGCGGTGTTGCAGTTGGGATTTCAAAATTCAAAATTTCTTCTTCACTGAGATTCAATAAGTATTTTACTAAACTACGAAGAGAGTTTCCGTGCGCCACAACGAGCACGTTCTTGCCGTCTAGTAAATCTACCGCAATCTTATCTTGCCAAATTGGAAGTACGCGTTCCAAAGTCGTTTTCAATGTTTCGCCTTGAGAAAGGTCCTTCACTTGTAGATGTTTGTAGCGTGGGTCGCTAGCTTGTTTGGCTGCTTCTTCCTCGCTAAGCAGTGGAGGCATCACATCGTACGAACGTCTCCAAAGCAACACTTGTTCGTCGCCATATTTTTCGCGTGTTTCTTGTTTATTGAGTCCTTGTAAGGCTCCATAGTGGCGTTCGTTTAGTCGCCAGCTCTTTGTTTCTGGTAAATAGTCTTGATTTAATTCAGACAAGACGATGTGTCCTGTGTGGATGGCTCTCTTTAATACTGATAAATAGACATGATCGAATTGGATGCCTAATGAACGCAACATTTCCCCTGCGTGATGCGCTTCTTCTACCCCTTTAGGAGTTAATTCCACATCACTCCAACCGGTAAATAAATTGAGGGCGTTCCATTCACTTTCTCCATGTCGAACAAATACTAATTTCATGTTCATTCCTTCTTTCTGAATTTTTCTTTTATTGTACGCCTGTTCTCAGAAAGTTTCAAAGAACGACGCCCGATGTGTTGCCATTTGCCCTAAATCATCATTTAGTGGTAAAATAAGCTGATATCTATTTCATTAGATGATTGGTAGAAACACTACCTGAAAGGAACATTATGAAATTACTAACGATTATCGAAAAGATAAAACGATTCTCGAATCAGGACCTAGCGCTGTACTTACTCATTATCAGTAGCTTCCTTCCGTTTTATTTATTTCTAACATTGTTCGTCTTATATATCATCCTTCTCGCCTTTACGGGAAAATTAAAACAAGTCTTTAAAGACCTACTCTCTCACCCGTTCTTATTGGCGTTTATCGGATTTAGCTTTATCGTATCGATGGTAGCCGGCAACTATATCGGCGCTGTCATCTCGGTTGGATTCGTGATGTATGCGATATTCTTTAAATACTATCAAAGACGATTGACACCGGACTTTTTCCATATCGTTCTACAGACAGTCTTACTCCTCAGCATTTTCGCCGCGGGATTTGCGTTCTTAGAACACTACGAAATCGTTCATAAATTTAACTACACCTTCCTATCACCAAAGATGCAAGTATGGCACCAAAACCGTGCAGAAGTAACCTTCTTTAATCCGAACTACTACGGCATTATTTGTTGCTTCTGTATTATGATTGGCTTCTACTTACTCAGCATCACGAAGAGTTGGTTCTGGAAGTTCATCGGCGCTGTCGCGATTGGTATTAACCTATTCGGCCTCAGCTTCACGCAAAACAGAACGGCTTTCCCAGCGATTATCTGTGGAGCGATTATTTACCTCTTCACAACGATTCGTAGCTCGAAAGCATTCTGGCTTAGCATCGCCGCATTTGCAGTTGGACTCATGTTCCTCTTCTCAAGTGACATCGGTGTTCGTATGGGAAGTTTTGGCTCATCCATGGAAGAACGCGTTTCAATTTGGAATGCCGGCGTGGTTCTCTTTAAACAAAATCCATGGTTCGGGGAAGGCCCTCTGACTTACTTGCATAGTTTCGCAAGAATCGGTGCTCGCTACCACGAACACGCGCACAGTTTATATATCGATACCATTTCAAGCTACGGGATTATCGGAACATTGCTTCTTGCGATTTCTACCCTTAAACCGGTACGTATGCTTTTAGAAATGAGTCGCGATCCAAAGAAACGTCCCATCGTTGGACTCTACGTTTCGTTTATCGTTGTACTCTTCGTTCACGGTATCTTCGACGTAGCCATCCTTTGGGTACAAAGTGCATTCCTATTCTTACTAGTAATGACAAGTATTCCAATGTGGATGAAACAAGAAGAAAACGTCATGCCACATAAATAAACGAAAAAAAATAAATCCCAAGATTCACCGCTGTGAACCTTGGGATTTTTTGCATTCTTTATTTTGTTAAGTTACGGATGTTTTTGAAGATCTCTTTATGGTTTTCAATCTTCGTATCATTTCCGATAACGACAAACGCGTTTTGGTCCATGATGGCTTTCATCGTTGGAGCGTATGCGCGTACCTTTTCAGGCGTTGCCGCTAAGATTTCATCGCGGAACTGTTGCACTTTCTCTTGCGTTAGATGCGTGAAGTAACGCGTAAACGCTACTGCCCCTTTTTGAGCCGCAGAAAGTGGACGGTCAATCGTGCTGAATGTACCAATCAAGTTCTTTTCAAACTCAGCCTGAGACAAGTTGAAGTTTTCTAAGTACTCTACTTGTCCATCATAACGTTCGAGCGTTTCAACAATATTCGGGTCGCGGTAAGAAAGACCTGCGACGTCCCCTTTATCCGTGATGACACTCATACCGCCGTATGCCCCGCCTTGAACACGAACTGTATTCCATAAGTAGTCGAGTCCAAGCACTGATTTCAAGAATAAGTTCATTCCGTTCACTGGAACACCAAGAAGCGTTTGGTTATATCCTTTTGCGACATAGTTGATTTCTTGGGCTGTCTTGAATCCTTCGTTTAACACTTCCACTGGATTTGTGAAGGCTTGTTTTTCAACCTTGTGAGCCCCAAGATGCTTGAAGAAGTCCTCTGACACTTGTTTGAAGTGGTCGAAGTCAACTTTGCTTCCGACAAAGGTTGCCACTAATTGGTCTGTTGTTAAAATGGTTTCTAATACAGCTTTCAAGCGGTCGATAAAGGCTTGAGGGTTTTCGTCAAAACCAGCCACCACATCGCAAATAAAGTCGTAATAGTCGATTCCTTCAAGCGATTGTAAGTATTTCGCACCTTCATAGTAGTAAGACTCTAAACGACGAAGGGCTGCCACGTGTGAACCATAGTTGAAGTTCATCTCTAAGTCAGCTTTCACATTGAGTAAGAGCTCTTTAATCTTCTCAACATCGTCTAAGTTTGAACGATGAACGATTTCTTCAATCAAGCTTAAGAGTTGTGGTTGGTATTCAGACAAGGCCTTACCGCTCACGGTGAATTTAGGATAGTAGATGTTGTCCGCTACCGATTCCGTTATGACCGTCGCGTTTGTACCGATGCCTCCAGTGTAGAAGTCGATTTCTGTGCTGAGGGCTTCGTCTGTGAAGTTTTCGGTTCCAACTTCCCCTAGTACTTCCGTTAAGAAGGCCACGACTGGAATGTCTTCTGTCTTCACGCCTGATAAATCGAAGTAATACTTCACGTAAGAAATGCCGGCTGTGAAGTCTTCATAGTGTAAGAAGGTTGGTTTACCTTCTGATGCTTCCACTGTTAATGGGAGTGGTTTTACTTCGCGGTCGATATCTTCAATCGAAAGTTTTGGTAATTTCGCTAAATCCTCTTCCTTATCTGGAGTCGTTTGACGTTCAAGAAGTTGTTGCGTTTGTTCCACAAGAGTTGCCACTTCTTCGTCAGACAGAGACGCTTTATAGGCTGCTAACTCTTCTTTCAACGCTTCGTCTTTACGGTCGCCGAGTCCTGGTTCTGGCGCTAACGTGATAAGTGCTGCATGCGTATTATCGAGTAGCGTTGTTTGGATTAAACGTTCGAAATAGCCGTTTGCCATTTCTTCTTGCATCTTATCTAACACGCGTTGGTATTCAAACGTTGCGAATACATCACCGCCGTATAACCAGCTTGTGAGTGAGTTGAGTGAATACAAGATCCCTTTAGGAGTTGCCCCTTCCAGCGCTGTTAATTCTTTATAACGGAACGCTCCTTTATTAAGGGCTGCTTGAATCGCTTTTTGCGGAATGCCTTCAGCGACTAAACGTTTCAACTCATTTTCGATAATCGATACAAATTGGTCTTTGGCTTCTGGATTCGTATCTTTTAAGACGATTTCAAAGATTGGTGAGTATGTCGCTGCCCCAAATCCACCAGACACATCTGAACCAAGGCCTGATTTCAAGAGAGCTTTCTTAATCGGAGCCGTGTTAGACCCAAGAAGAAGTTCATCTAATACGCCAAGCGCGATGAGTTCTTCAGAGTTGGTTCCCTTTCCTGCAGCCCAAATGTACGCTAAGAGCGATTTGTTTTCAGTAGGCTCGTCTTTAGAAATCGAGAATGGCGCTTCTAATTCATGGCGGACTTCGAATGGCGCTTGTTCCACAGACTCGAATGCGTAGTCTTTCGCTTCAAACGCATCGAAGTACTCTGTTAATTGAGCAAATGCTGTGTCTAAATCTAAGTTCCCGTAAAGCGTCACACGCGCATTACTTGGATGATAGTACTTGTCATGGAACGCCACGAACTCTTCTTGCGTTAACGAAGGAATCGCAGCAGGCATCCCACCAGAGATATGTTTGTAGACGGTATCTGGGAATAACGTTGGTTCAAACAGACGGTATAATTCAGAGTCTGCTTGTGAGAACGCCCCACGCATTTCGTTGTACACCACGCCTTTATAAATCAACTCATCATCGGCGTTTTCTAAATGATAGTGCCATCCTTCTTGCATTAAGATTTGTGGATCATGCTTGAAGTTTGGATAGAATACCGCATCTAAATAGACAGACATCAAGTTGTTGAAGTCTTTTTGGTTACGAGACGATACTGGATAAACTGTCTTATCAGAGTATGTCATCGCATTTAAGAATGTATTCAGTGAGCCTTTTAACAACTCTACGAATGGCTCTTTGGATGGATATTTCTTCGAACCGTTTAACACAGAGTGCTCGATAATATGCGCAATCCCGTTATCATTATACGGTGGCGTACGGAACGCAATATTGAACGCCTTATTATCGTCTTCGTTTTCAAGGTATAAGACCTCTGCGCCAGTCTTATCATGTTTGTACAAATAACCGACAGAACGAATATCTGGCAAGTCTCTTTTTTCAACTAAAGAGTACCCTTTAAAAATCTTTGTCATAAAATTCCTCCTTCAAGGGTTTTCACCCATTCTACCACTTTTAGCGCAAAAAAAGAAGATAAGGGTCTACTTCTTACATAAAGAAAAAAACTCAAAATTCACTTATATGAATTTTGAGTTTTAGAAAGTTAATAAATACAAAAGCCTTATTTAACTGGATACTTCTTAAGATTCTTCACTAATTTTTTCGCAATGATTTCATCAATATCCATATTTAACTTTTCAGCAAGTGTATAACAATAGATTAAAACATCCGCTAATTCTTCTTCAATATCTTCACGTTTTTTCTCCACGACAGATTCTGGGTCAGTCCATTGGAAAATTTCTAATAATTCAGCAGCTTCAATGGATACTGAGAGAGCTAAATCTTTCGCATTATGGAATTGTCTCCATTTATGATCATCGTGAAACTGATTAATTAATTTCATACTTGGATTATTTTCATTTGCCATTATTTTTTTCTCCTTGTCTACGCATTAATTCTTCTTGAAGTGCTGAATCTACAGCATAAATATAAAGACCTTTCACTCCACGAGTTAATAATACATTCAGTTCATTTTTTAATAGTCGTTCCCCGAATTTCTGTTTTCTTCCATCCGATAACGTTCTATTTCTGACTGCTTTTTCGTTCTTACTATTTTCAGGAATAAACTGAATTTTTCCATCCCTAAAAACTACAGATGGTCCAATAATCACTCCTACATAGTTTAAATCAAATCCCTGAATTGTAAAAGTCGAACCTACTTCACCTATTGTTTGAGGCTGTTCCGCCCAAGCTAAAGATTTATAATTGATCGATTTTTTATTCTCTTTCTTCAATTGTAAATTCCATGGCATCGACCAATCTCCAATGGTAACATCCCAAGTACCTTCCTCTTTCTTGTTACCACTATATTCCCAGTCGAATGTGGCAACTATTCTAGACAATCCAATATCTTCATTTTTGTTTTTTTCTAAAATTGCTGTTTCTAGTTCTTGAGGAGACTCAAAAATACGTAAATCATACCCTAACTCATCCTGAGGGATTGGTCCAACTTCTTGTAAATCAATGATATTTCGAATCCACTGCACAGTCTCTTTACTTGAATGAATTCGCATTTGATTCTTCAACTCAATATAGTTATTTTCGTTTTGACACATTCCCTTATATTTGTCTAAAAGTTCGTCTTCCCAAATTTGTTCAGTTGAAAGTATTTGATTTTCATCAAAAACAATCACCACTACTTTTGCTTTCTCTAGGAGATCATCTAATTGATTATTTCCTCTATAAGACTGCTTCCCTTGTGTCCATAATAAATGTGCTTCATCTACTATTACAACATCAACAGGATTTTCCGATGAATGATTATTAATAAAACTCGTTGGTTTTTGAATAAACCTTTCATCTATTCCTAATCTTTTTGCGATTTCAGTGTAAACCGTTAATTGTTGTTTATGATTGACAAGCAGATATGTTGAAATCCCGCTAAAAACAGATTCACCTTGCTCTTTTTCACTTTCTCGGAACAAATCATAAAATAGATTACTCATTAAGACTGTCTTTCCAGACCCTGCCTCACCATTCACCATAATCAATTGATGAGGAGCATTCTTCCGTGTATTAGCTACATTTTCAAAAATCTTAAGCATAATTCTATCTTTTGTTTGTAATTGTTCTTGAGTTAATTTATGAAACGGAGAAGCTTTAAATACTGCTGCATCCTCTATCCTTTTACGTGTAGGGAAAATAGTATTATTCTTTCGGTGTAACTCTCCCCATATTTTTGAGAAAATCGGTTCCATCTGCTCAGACGTATAATACTCATTTTGTTCATTTGTACGACGGTTATAAACCTTTTGAACTCCATCTACACTACTTAGGTAATGCATTAACTTATTCTCAATATCGAGTGTCAAGGATTTATTGAATAATTCATGTCCAATCACAAACATATTGGCATCATCTCTTTTAGATAATCTTTCCCAATATTCTCTTTCCTTACTATCTTGTTTGAGATGCTGGTCTGTCCGTCGTCTAATATCTGTCGTTTCACCAATATAAACACAAAACTTTTCTTTTTCAGGATGATGAACAATATAAACTGTTGGATAGTTAAAAATTAGTTTTTCATGAGTTTCTTGTACACCTTCATAATGAGGTTCCATTTTATGCTCATACTTTAATTCGTATATAACAGGATTCGCGATTCTTTCCACCCTAAAGGCTCCTTTTTTCGTAGTAAATTAATCATAATACGAATTAAAGCAGTTTTCAATTTGAACTTCTAACTTTTTATCGTATATCAGAATACAATTCAAGAAAAACTTAAAATGTCTTCTCTTTCAACTTTATCTCAATCTCATATCCGTTTAGCCGAGCTAATTCTACAAGAGTCATAATAGTTGGATTATGATGTCCTGCTTCTAATCTCGCTAAATAGGCTCTCTTTACATCTAACTTCGCTGCAAATTCTTCCTGTGTCAATTGATGATTGACCCGCAATCGAATCGTCCTCAAAGCTACTTTTTGAAGAGACACTTCTCGAAGTAAGTCTTCTTCGAAACTAGGATAAATCGATGATAACTTCATAAACTCTCGTGTTAAATAAGAAGTCACTGCCATCCACCCCTTCTTTAGTTCTTGATACAGGTATTTTTAAACACTGTCTTCCTTTATAATAGAATCCCCATTTTTCGATTATCTCTGGTGTCACGCCTTCATCTTCTAAGATTTTATAGACTGCCGCCAATCTAATCATCTCGTCATATTCAAGCGTTTCTAAACGATCCACTTTCTTTTTATCAACCCTAAATTTCTTACCCATACCTATTACCTCCCTATGACCTAAATGTAACATATAAGTTACGTAACTTATATGTTACATTTTGCTTTTTTCTAGTACTATTTTGCTAAAAAAATAGACTTACAAAGGAATCTTGTTCCTTCGTAAGTCTAAATAATTGTTTGGGATTAAATCATTTTCGCAATTCCGATACCGATACGTTCCACAATGGAAGTAACGAGCGCATTTCCCATAAAGAAATAACGCATACGGTCGTTAACTTCAGTAACTGTTCCATCTGATAGTTTCTTGTATTTTGTCCAATCACAAGGGAAGCATTGTAATAACTCTGCTTCGTTTGGCGTTAATAATCGAAACTGATTGCCTTCTTTCAAGAAGTGCGTTGAACGATTCACACTACCCTCGCTTGTAAGCATTGTACGTCCTGGTAGTGAGAGGTCATCTGTTTCACTCATTCCACCTTCTGAGAAGATATAAGTAAAGCCTTCTTCTGTCGTACGTTCAATTTTCTTTGGTCCGCGCAAGTATTGGAATTTCTTAATCTTATCTTCGTCCTGAATCACATAGTTTTGAATGTATTCTTTATAAGCTTTTTCTCCATGTTCTTGAACATAGTATTCTTTAGCCTTTTGAACTACTTCACCTAAAGTCATTGCTTTTTCGAATACAGGTATTGTATCGATGGTGTAATAAATTCCATCTTTCATCAAACCGGTGTTCCATACTTTTCCAGTAAAGTTATTCGAAATATCAACAATATACTCTTCAGAATGAGCATCTAATTCACTGAGTTTATCTGTATAGACACGATTCTTATTCGCACTATTTTCTACTGGAAACTGTTTTGCAAAAAGACCTTTTTTATAAATATAGGCTTCAAATGATTCTGGTGATAAATCTTTGATACCATGCTTCTTAGCAAAAGTAGAGTCATTCTTATAAATAAAGAAGAACACGCGACGACGTCTTTGAGGTGCTCCATAATCTGCCGCATTAATCACACGCCATTCAACGGTATACCCCAATTGATTGAATGCTCCGAGCATAATTGCAAAATCACGTCCACGTTGTTTAGACGGTGATTTCAATAGTCGGTCCACATTTTCAAGAATAAGATATTCTGGTTTGATATGATTCACCGCGCGAATAATCTCCCAGAAAAGAACCCCTTTTTTACCTTCGATACCCATTTCGTGCTTTTTACTGCGCGCTACTGAGTAATCTTGACATGGAAATCCGCCGACAATCATATTCACACCATTTGCCTTCATTTCATCAAAATACTCTGATGAAACTTGCATGATGTCTTCATTACTATGATTGATTTTTGGGTAGTTGTATACTCCAACTTCAAACGCATCTTGCGCTTTTCGACTAGGTTCAAATTGATTCGTATCAGTCACTTGGAAAAATTTTTTATTCAATTTTTTGTTAGCCTCATGAAGACCAACGATAAATCCCCCAACGCCATCAAACATTGAGAATACTTTAAGTTTTGACATGATTACCTCTTTCATTTTCATTCAAAATTTCTATCTTACTATATCATGAATTCAATATTTGATCAACTGATTTGCTAATCCCACTTACCCTGCAAAATTTCTTGTAAGAACTTCTTAGGCATCCAGAACGAATGCTTCGTAATTCTTCGCCCATCAGGAAGTGGATTTGTATCTGAAAGTTTTCCTTTTCCGACAAAGACGTCTTTTTCAATCTCGTAATAAGAGTTTGACGCATGAATTTTTGTAAATAAGAATTGATTCACTTGGCTCTGAGGGAAATTCGTCGATACTCCCTTATCTGTCTGTGTTAACTGTACCCCGTCATTAATAATGGCACGTGTTTCATTCCATACGCGTTGTGCTTCATCTATTAAACGCTCAGGGAATCCCCAGAACTTCACTTGATTTAATACGTACTCACCTGGTGCTTCTTCCTTAAAGACGACAAACATATAACGTTTATCACAAATTTCTTGGAAAACATGAGACTCTTCCCAATTATCATTTTGCACTAACTCGATAAAATCATAAACCTTGAATGGAGAATCTTCTTTAGGGAGGTCGTCCTGATTCACTCGAATGACTCTAAGATTCATATTCGCTTTCTGAAACTCTTGAGTATTTTCTAAGTCACCAGTAATGCCAATCATTTTTCTGATTAACAAACTATTTTTAGATTTTGAACGAACAGGAACCTCAAACGCATCATATAAGTCTTCTGCTTTCCATCCCTTATACTTCAAAATCTTCTCTTCAATGAGTTGAGTAAAAGGTTTCTTCGTTCCTTTAGCAGTAGCTAACACGCTCTCTTGTTCATGACTAGCAAAGATTTTATGATTAATCAAATATGTCATGTAACTAGACTTTAATTCCCAGGCACGTTGTTTCGCCAAAACATCACTAAAAGGTTGTTTTTTCCAATCTTTGCCTTTACCGGCTCCTTTGGTACAAGTTGATAAATAGTTGCCATCGGACTCAGACAATTCGTGTGCTCTTCCTTCTTTAATTTTCTGAGTAATCCGTGCATAGTCATCTAAAATGACATTCATATCTTCCTCAAACCATTCAAATAGGAACACTTTTTCAATCATATAATCATAAAGCGTTTGTTCAGGAATTAGTCCATTATAAAATAGTAAGAGCATTTTGGAGCATTTTTTCCACAAATGAGATTGATAGAAATCGTCCAAATTCTCTTCGAAGTAATTAATAATCGTTAAGACTAGACGCTCCTTTGCAGAAATGGTTCCATTCTTATTGACTTTAAATGGCGTCACCTTAAGCTCTACACCGATTTCTTCAAAATCAGCTGCAGCGTTACTATTCGGTTGGTATCCAAAATAATAGCGTTCAATATAATTCCCATACTGCCCTTTTGAGCTAGGCTTTATCTCTTTTTTCTCATACTCATTGGCTTCTTGATTTTGATAATCCTCGTAAGTCTTATAATCCGCCTCATCATATTCTTTTAAAATGTCTGAGAATTTTCGATTTAGGATTTTTTCAGAATACTGGATTACTTCTTCTAAATTTGTGTTGTCATAATTAAACAGTTCTTGTCCCATACACTTATCTCCCTTATTGTAGTTTTATTGTACATGAAAACTACATCAACTTAAATAAAAAAAATAACCACCAGGTAAAACTGGTGATTATTTCTTTCAAAATTGATTTTCTTTAATTCGTCCCGATACTCATAGTTTCTGGTAAGGTGCTGCCGCCATCGATGACGATTTGGCTTCCTGTGAGGTAGCTGGCTTCGTCGCTTCCGAGAAAGGCGAAGAGTTCGCCGACTTCAAGTGGGTCTGCCAAGCGTTTCATTGGTACGCCTACTGCGATGTCTTGGATGGCACTTTCTGGGTTGTCTGGGTTGGATTCGATGGCCATCTTTTCAACCATTGGCGTACGCGCATATCCGAGTTGTGAACAGTTCACGCGGATATGACGGTCTGCGTATTCCACGGCCAAGCATTTTGTTAAGCCCACGAGCGCTGCTTTTGTCATGGCGTAGGCTGCTTCTCCGGCATCGGCTACGATATCCCCTGTAACGGATGACGCAATGACGATGCTACCACCGCCTTGTTCGACCATATACGGGATGACCGCTTGACAGCTATTCCATACCCCTTTGATATTCACATCGATATGGAAGTCGCGCATTTCATCGCTCATTTCTTCAAATGGAGCCAAGCGACAAACCCCAGCGTTACAACAAGCGATATTCACTTCCCCGAAGGTGTCTTTTGCCTTCTTGGCTGCTTCTTTCATATGGTCTTTATTGGAGACGTCTCCGACATAAGTGATGATTTCTGCGCCGTAGGTTTCTCTTAATTCTTTGGCCGTTTCTTCGACTTCTGGTAATAAGTCGACAAGGCACATCTTAGCGCCGTATTTGGCATAGACCGTTGCGATTCCCTTTCCGAGTCCAACAGCTGCTCCAGTGATCAGTGCTACTTTCCCTTCTAATTTTTTCATGGTTTTCTCTCCTTTACGTGAACTTTTCTACACCTCCAGTGTACCTTTTTGAAAACGGTTTATCAATCTTATTTTCTATGTTTTTGAGTTTTTATCCTAACCTTGTTTGTTTTCTATAAATTGTTCTATTTATATTTTGCAATTCACTTCTATTTTCAATACGATAGTGACAAAGAAATCTAGGAGGTGAACAGATGGCAAAAACTGAAATCATTACGCTACAAATTGACTCCAATCTAAAAGAACAAGCTGAAGCCTTATTTTCTAGTTTAGGGTTGACTCTAGAAGAGGCCATCACTCTCTTTTTAGAGGCATCCGTACTGCAGGGTGGCATTCCTTTTCCACTCGAACAGCCTCGTTATAATGAACAAACAGAACTAGCTCTTGAAGAAACACGTGACATCCTTTCTGGAAAGATTCAACACTCTTCTACTTCTGTTGATGACTTATTTAAAGACTAACTAGCCGTAGCCAGTCACTCCTCGGAGTGGCTTTTTTTGCACAAAAAAATCGCCATCTAGAAGGCGCGCCATCCGTCCAGCGATGGTTTTTGTTTTTAATTTATTATTGCCCTTTAACTTCTGGCGTTGCGACATCCTCCCCAAACCATTTCTCACTAATTTGTTGGAAGATGCCCTCTTGATAGAGTTCCTTGAAGGCTTGGTTTAGCGCTTCGAGTAGCTTCTTGTCGGCAGGTCGCACCCCTACCGCAAAGGACTCACTCTCGAATCCTGAAGGAATGGTATCGTACTCGTCGGCAATGCCTTCTGTTGTGAGGTAGTAGTCCGCATATACTCGGTCGATGAGTAAGGCGTCGATACGGTCATTCTTCAAGTCGATAATGGCCTCGTTCACGCTTTGGTATTGGTCGGCGTCTCCGCCTTTGACACGGTTCTTCAACACTTCTGGATGTTCTTCAAAATCCAACATCCCTGAAGACCCATTTTGTGCGCCAAGGACTTTTCCCGTCATATCTTCTACTGAGTGAATGCCACTTGTTTTCTTCACGACTAAGATTTGCGTATTTTGCATATAGGGAATCGTGAATGCGACTTTCTCTCGGCGTTCATCGGTGGCTGAATATCCATTCCAGATAGCGTCAATCGTGCCATTTTGTAGCTCCGTCTCCTTCATATCCCAGTCAATCGGTTGGAAGTGAACCGTGATGCCCAGTTTCTTCGACACGTACTTGGCGAGTTCGATATCAAAGCCGGCATAGTTACCATTTTTCTCCTCGAATCCCATCGGAACAAAGGTATTATCGAAACCGACCGTGATGCTCTTTTGTTGTTGATATTTATCCCAGTTATCGACTGTTGGATTGCTTGCCAGTTGCGTGCAGCCTGCAAGACTCATTACTGCCATCCCTACAAGCGCCAAAAGTCCTAGGATTCCTTTTCGTTTCTTCATAGCGGCCTCCTATTTTGGTTCAAACGTCAATAATTCGTCCGCGATGTTTTCCGCAAAGGTTAAATCGTGGGTGACAACGATTTGCGTCATTCCGAGTTCTTTGTTTTGCAGAATTAACTTCTCTACTTCTAAGCGAAGGGCTGGGTCGAGCGCTGACGTTGGTTCGTCGTAGCCGATGATTTCAGGGTCAATCATCATCGCACGTGCCAGAGCCACCCGTTGCTTTTGTCCGCCTGAGAGTGAATATGGGAACGCGTCCTCGTGTCCTGCTAGGCCGAGGCGTTCTAAGAGTGCGCGTGCCTTCGTATCGGCTTCAACTTGGGACATGCCGTTCATCTTCACAGGTGAAATCGTTAAGTTTTCTAATACCGATAAATGAGGGAATAATTGGAAGTCTTGGAATACGAATCCAAGGAGTTGGCGCTTCGAGAGTTCATCGAGCGCTAACGGTTCCCCGTTATAGAACACTTTCCCAGAGTCGATTTTTTCAAGCCCTGCTAACATCCGAAGTAAGGTTGTTTTCCCGCCTCCTGAAGGTCCGACGATGGCCAAGATTTTTCCTTTGTGAATGGTTAAGTTGAAATCGGACAAGATTTGTTTATCGCCGAAACGTTTGTGAATATTGCGTAATTCTAACATCTGCTTGTCCTCCTATTTATAATAACTAAATTTCTTTTCAATGCGTTTGGCCACAAGCGTCACAATCCCGATAACTATAAGGTAAATCGCCCCTGCTAGAAACATCGGAACAAGGCTCGCATCGCGGTTGGCTGCGGTACGGCTGGCTAGAATCAGGTCTGAGATTCCAAGCGCGTATACAAGAGACGTATCTTTGACAAGGCTCATGATTTCATTGAAGACACTTGGCAAGACAATCTTCGTCACCTGTGGAAGAACGATATAGCGAATCGTTGCTCCCGGCGTGAACTTCAACACTTTCGCCGCCTCATACTGCCCTTTTGGAATCGTATCGATCCCTCCTCGGAAAATCTCCGCAAAGTACGCTGCATAGTTGAGTGTAAAGGCAATGAGCGCTGCCGGTAGTCGGTCTAGACGAATGCCGACACTTGGCAAGACGTAATAAATAAAAATGAGTTGTAATAACAGAGGCGTCCCTCTCATCACCCAGATGTAGATGTGGATGAACCAGTTGAGTGGCTTCCATTTCAGTTGCATCGCAAAGGCAATGAGAATGCCCAGCGGAATCGAGAAGATGAGCACGAGTGCAAACACTTCTAATGTCGTCACTGCTCCGTGTAATAAGCTTGGTAAAATTTCCATTAAATAAGACAATGATACGTCCTCCGACCTCTAAGAATAGCTACTAGTATATCATATTTCATCCCTAAATCAGAAATGATATTCCTAGTAATAAAAGAAGGAATCAAGCAGTGATGCACTTGATTCCTTTATTTGTTATATGAATGGTGATTCTATTAGAAAGATACGACTTGTTCAACAGAAGTTACAATTTGAGAAACGAGCGCTTCTTCACTCACTCCTGTCACTTCTTTGACAACTTCCGCAAGAGGTTTTTGTGCAAGTAATGATTGCAACTCAACTGATTGTTGGTCGCTATCATCTTTATAATCAAAGACATACGCAACAGTCTTCAATAGGTTGTCATATGAAAGTCCACGTTCACGTAATTCACGGATAGGACGGATGAAGCGTTCGTCGTATCCTAATTTACGAATTGGTGTTCTTGCCACACGAGTAACATCATCCACGATAAATGGATTTTCGAAACGACTGATAATAACTTTATGGTAGTCTTTTAAGGCTTGTTCGTCAAAGCCCCATTTAGCGATAAGAAGACTTCTGATTTCTGCAAGAACGGCTTCTACATTTTCTTTTACAGTTGGATTTTGAAGAGCTTCAAGGATTGTCTTAGAACCGTAGTGTGCGCCTGTATATGCTGAAGTCGCATGTCCTGAGTTCACTGAGAATAATTTTCTTTCGATGAATGGTTCAAGATCTTCTTCGTAATGCACTCCTTCTAATTGAAGAGATGGGTTTTTCATACGGCTTGTTTCAACCACCCATTCATTGAAAGGTTCCACCACCACAAAGAGTGGGTCTTCATGCGTTTGCGCTGGAACGATACGGTCTACAGCTGCATTCGGGAAGCCGACAAATTCTTCCGCATAGGCAAGGCCTTCTTCACTTAAGTATTTTTTGACTTCTTCGTATAAGAATTGAGAACCGCCAATCATGTTTTCGCACGCTAGAACATCAACTGGAGTTGTATTTCCACTAACACGGCGTTGTTCAATTCCTTTTGCGATAAGTTCCGCAATGAATGGTAAGATATTTGGTCCGATGGCTGTTGTCACTAAGTCTGCCTTAGCAACGGCTTCTACGACTGCTTCTGGATTCTTAGCATTATTAATTCCACGCACGTTCGATACGGCAATATGGCGTTGTCCTTCTTCAGCAATCTCGATTTCGTAAGCACCACGTTCATTTAAGGCGTCAATGATTCTTTCGTTGACGTCAACGAATGTGATTGAAAAGTGATTTTCAAATAACAATTCTCCGATAAATCCACGGCCAATATTTCCTGCGCCAAAATGTACTGCATTTTTCATATTTGATGACTCCTTACTCTACATTATTTAATAAGCGAATAACTTCTTCAACCGATTGTGCATCCGCTAATTTCACAACATTATCCACGTCTGCACAGAAGATTGAGATTTTTTGGATGATTTCTAAGTGTTCGTCTCCAAGTCCAGCAATTCCGAATAATACGGTCACGACTTTTGGATCTTCTTGCGTTCCGAAGTTCACTCCTCGAGGAACTTGAACAATCGCAACTCCTGAAGAATTCACTTCTTTTTTAGCTGCATCTGTTCCATGTGGAATTGCAATGAAGTTTCCCATATAAACAGATAAGTCTGCATCTCTTTGAACCATTGCGTCCACATAGGCTTCATTGACATGGCCTGCTTCAACAAGCAAGCGTCCACAGTAACGAATGGCTTCTTCTTTGTTCTCAAAAGCTTGATTCAATTTAATTAGTTTTTCCTGAAATTCCATGGTTAATTCTCCAATTTCTTAATTTTTTCGTTGAATATGGTATTCAATAAGTGATAGATGATTTCTTGATTCCCCGTACGATAGATTTCAGTATAGAGATTATTTTCAAGAATGGACTGGCTAATCGCTGTCATCAAGTTTCTCACTTCTTCACTCTCATCCAATTTCGTTAACATCACTAGAATTCGTTTAACCTGTTCCCTGCCGTGCGTCATGGATTTGGCTTCAACAGCTTGTTCTAAGTCGATAACGACAAAGTGACTTTCTAAAACTGTATGCGACTGTGTATGCAGCAGTGCCAGGTTCGTATTAGGAATCGCAAGTGGACTCTCTTCAAAGCGTCTCAGTAACTTATCCGCCAAATAGTCCGCTCCATTCACTAGCTGTAAGTTCTGGATGAGTTGGAAGACGGTCTTCTCAAAGGTCTCTGTATTCTGAACGTACATCAAGCGGAAATTCTTTAACAGCTGACTCGAAGATTGTAGGTACGCCTGTAAATCAAACGCAATTGTTTCAACAGGACGTTCCGTTCGGCGAACTGTGATATTTTCTTGGACGCGTTGTAAGCACTCTTGTAATTCCAGGATTTCCTTAGCAGAAGGAAAGGCAGAAATGGTATCAAACTGATAGCCTACCACTGGCTTTGTCGACAATGTGTAATCAAAAGCTTGAAGCTCAATCCCCTCGAGCTCACTACTGGAGACCACCTTGATTTGTCCCACGAACGGTGCAATACTTTGCATTTTTGTAATCAGTAAGTTCGTCATGAGTGGTCGTTCATCCGTCACAAGTAATACGCGAATCGGATAGATATCCGGACTTCTTCTTAGACTCGAAGCAAAATGCAACGTAATGAGAGAATGTTCATACTCACTGTTCAGATAACTTGGGAAGATATCGCGAACAACGAGGCTGACGATATCATTCAGATACTCATTTTTCTTGGTGACTAGAGACGCCACATGATAAGACGAACCTTCTGGGTATAAAACCGGTACGGCTAAGGCTAGCTTTAGATGATGAAAGAGAAACGTAAAGAGAGCTTTATCTCGAATAAAATCAATCTTCGTAAAACGCGAAACGCTATCGATTAATTGGCTGACGCTGTAGTAGAATTCACTATCAAAGCGTTCGCGATAAAGAGGAACTTCCTGTCTCTTTAGTACCGTTTCATCGATGATTTTGGCAAACGACACGATCTCTTGTATATTATAAAAACGTGATGATGCTTCATCACTAAGCTCCTTAAAGAGCGTTTGCGAAATGGTGAGAGCATCTTTGGAGATGCCACTAATCGTTTTGGGGCTTAACCGATTATCCGCTAATGCTAATAAAAAGGTTAAGAACTCCTTGATTTTTGGATCTAATGGTCCAAGAGCGGTACTTTGCCCTTCTAAGGCCTTTTTGCATACGGCAACTGTATTCTTTTCTAAATGACTAAATCCTTCCCATTGCCCGTTCGCCAATTCCTGTATAGAAATAGCATTAGACAGGACGATTGCTAACACTCTCCTCTTTTGCCAATCATCTCCTTGAATCATATATCCTTTTTGGCGGTTGAGTGTCAGATTGAAATGTGCTAATCGCTTCTCAATCAGTGCAATATCCTGAATAATCGTTACATTTGAAACGAAGAGGCGCTCTTGGAGCACCTCATTCGTAATAGGGCTCTCTTCACTAAGTAAGAGATATGTGAGGTGTAATAATCGATCTGTCGGGGTGCTGCTCATCGTGATAGTCTCACCCTCTAAGCGTTGCAAGTCTCCTTCTAGATAATATTTTTTCCCCTCTTTAATTAGTTGGATGCCTAAAGGTTCCAAGCTAATGGTTAAATCAGAGATGGTCCGATAAACCGTTCTTGTTGAAACCTTTAAGAGTTCCATCATTTCTTTTACGGAAAGCTTTCCGAGTTCCAGAAAGGCTTTAATCAATTGTTCTTCTCGATTTGTAAATAACATATCTTCATTATACTCTTTTATCGAGAAAACCTTTAATTATTTGTGCATGCGAGCAATTAATTTATCATATTCTGGTGTTGTTACAACACTGTCGACTACTAATAATTGCGCATTTGGTGCAGCTTCTTGTACTTGTGATTGTTGTGCAATCGTTGTAACAACCAAGATATTTTTAGCATTATGTTCTGCTAATTGATCAAGTGGAACTGTCACAACTGGAATCTTCACATCATTTGAACGGAAGATAGATTGTAATGTTTCACGACCCATTGTTGCAGATCCTTCCGCTTTGTCATAAGCAAAGACAACTTCGTCGACAAAGTTTAAGTCAACTGCTGCATCTTCTTGTGCTGGTGCAGCTGTTTCAGCTGAGTGAACGGTTCCATTTGTTAATTGTGCTACGATTTCATCGTATTTTGGTGATGTTAAGAAGTTATCAACGGCTACGTGAATAGCTCTTGGTGTACGTTGTGCAGCGCGGTCTGCTAATTCTTCTTGAGTGACAATTAATGTGTAATCTGTATCTTCAAGTGTTGAGATAGCTTGGTTTGTAACAGGAATATTTTCAAAACCTGCTTTTTGAATTTTGTTACGAAGAAGTGAAGCTCCCATTGCTGAACTTCCCATTCCAGCGTCACATGCAAAGATAATACGTTTTACTGAATCAGTAGAGATTGTTGAAAACTCAGGTGAAGCAGCAACAGCTTGTCCTTTTGCTTGTGCTTTTGCAGCTGTAGTAGCCGCTTGAGCAGCTTCAAGTGATCCTTCTTCTGAATTGTCGAGTTTTAAGATGAATGAACCTACTACAAATGATACGGCAGCAGCTACTAATACACCGGCTAATACAACTAAGTGAGGCATGAACCCTTTAGGAGCCATTCCTAAGATTGCGATGATTGAACCTGGTGAAGCAGCTGAAGTTAATCCTGCTCCTAATAATTGGAATGTGAATGTACCAGATACACCACCTGCGATAACAGCAAGGAACATTGCTGGTTTCATCATTACGTATGGGAAGTAAATTTCATGAATCCCACCGACGAAGTGAATTAACATTGCACCCCATGAAGATGATTTTGCAGAACCTTTTCCGAAGAACGCAAAAGCAAGTAAGATACCAAGACCTGGTCCAGGGTTAGCTTCAAGTAAGAATAGGATTGATTTACCGGCATCTACCACTTGTTGTGTTCCAATTGGAGTAAAGATTCCGTGGTTTAACGCATTGTTTAAGAATAAGATTTTAGCTGGTTCAATAATGATGTTTGCTAATGGTAATAATTTAACAGTAACTAATGCATCTACCCCTTGTCCTACTAATGTTGTTAAGTTCGCAACAACTGGTCCAACTGAATAGAAAGCAACAAGCATCATACCGAATGCAAGGAAACCTGCAGAGAAGTTATTGACTAACATTTCAAAACCAGGTTTGATTTTTGGTTGTACTGTTTGGTCGAATTTCTTCATTAGCCAAGCTGTAAGAGGCCCCATAATCATCGCACCGATAATCATTGGTACTGTAGTTCCTGCGACTGCCCCGAATGAAGCAACAGCACCGACAACACCTCCACGATGTCCGTATACATTGAATCCAGCTGTAAACGCGATTAGAATCGGAATTACGTAAGTTAACATTGGGGATACCATCTTACTTAACTCTTCATTTGGAAGGTATCCGTTTGGAATTACTAATGCCGTTAAGACACCCCAAGCGATTAAGGCTGGGATATTTGGCATGACCATATTAGAAAGTGTTGTTCCAAGTTTTTGGAGTCTCACTTTAAAAGATTTGTTTGACATTTTTCTTCTCCTTTATTCTAGAATGACGTTTTCCAGCACCTGAAAAACGCACTCCTTATTTGATGAATTTATCATACAATACTTATCTAGATAGAAAAACTCAAATTTTGGCAAAAAAAATGTGTCATAAAATGAATCCTGTTATGACAATTTTTAAATATAAAAGAAATGAAGCAACAATGTACTGACCCAAAAAAGTTAG
>CAUQUY010000011.1:0-30696 GCA_963521405.1 uncultured Streptococcus sp. | reverse complement strand
AACGCATAATAAATACCCCCTTTACTGGTTTGTCCAGTAAAGGGGGTACATATCATTGTTCAGTCTTTTTTATATGTGCATCAAAGTTAAAAGGCGCGGGTGCAACGGAGGGGTTGGAGCTTTGTGAAGTAGCTGGTGCCAGGTTGGGTGAAATACGGTTTGGGATGGTGCCGCGCTCTTTTTCAAGACACGAGGAGATATCGACCCGCTTGGGAAAGGGGAAAAAAGAAAATTAAAACTGGACTCACGATGTTGTGAGTCCAGTTTTTCCACTTTACTTCATCCCATTATAAATCTCATCCGCAATCTCAAAGCCGATTTGTGCTTGTTGCTCTGGCGTTAAGGCATGGCCTGTGTCCTCCAGCGTTGTGAGGCGGGCGTCTTTTAGGCGCTTCATTGCTTTTTGTGAGGCGGTGAGTGGCACGATATTGTCGTCTTTGCCGTGATAAATATGCACCGGCATCGCAAGCTTCTCTAGGTTCGCGTAGGCATCCATGTCGTAGATATCCGCGATGTATTTCTTTCCGATTTTCGTACCGAGTAAGTTAAAGGTCTCGGGTACTTCGTCAAGTTTCGGGAAGCTACTTCGGATATCGTCCGGCAGTGAAAATGCTGGATAGAACAAGAAGAGTCCTGCGATGTTAGTCACTTCTTCTGCCGTCAGTGCCGTGACGAGTCCGCCCTGGCTACTTCCCATGAGATAAATTTTCTGCGGATCGGCATATTCCATGCCGCTTGCGATACGGATGGCGTCTTTCAAGTTTTGCACTTCGGTTAGAACAGACATCTCGGTCGTCAACCCTTCACTCATCGGAGCTGCGGATGACGACCCTCCTGCAAACTCCAAGCTGAAGACCGCAATGCCGGCTTTGGCCAATGTCTTCTGCACTTCTTCCTCGTGCCGGGCGTTGGCGCCAAGTCCGTGGCTAAAAATCACGAGTGGCACCCTTCCGCTCGCGTCTGGCACAAAGGCACGGGCGTAGATGTCCTTGCCATTACTATCAAAATCATATTCTTTTACGGTATACGCGCCGTCTGTCTTCACTTCGATATGCGGCGCTTGTGTGGTTTGCGGCGTCTGCGCAGTCGTCGCCTGGTTCGTTGTCGTCGTTCCGCACGCTGCGAGTAGCATCGCCACGCCAATTCCCATTAATGCTTTTTTCATTCATTTCCAACTTTCATTTTTGGTCGGGTCTTTGCCCTTTTAAGTAGTCTACCCGCTCGGTGGTGGAACCTCAACTTTTTTGCATAAAAAAGACTGCAAGACGTGCCTGCAGTCCGTTCATGTTACACTAAAAATTCTAATAATTCCGCGTAGCTTCTCACTTCCACGGTTGGCTTGATGGCGGTTCTGTTTTCTTTTGCCGCTAGGTTCATCCAAATCGTGTCGATGCCTGCGTTAATACCGCCTTGGATATCCGCTGTCAATGAATCGCCGATGATCACGGCTTTATCCTTGTCGTAGTCCGGAATCGCACCAGCTACTCGTTCAAAGAAGACTTCACTCGGCTTTTGTGCGCCAACTTCTTCCGAGATAAACACTTTTTTGAAGTATTTCGCAATCGGCGAGTTTGACAAGCGACCCTTTTGAATCGTCGTAATGCCGTTTGTGGCAGCGTATAAGTCATATCCTGCATCCCGTAACGCTTGAAGCAATGCCTCTGCCCCTTCGTACGTTTGCCCTTGCGTTTTGAGGATGGCTTCGTAATCTGCCGCGAGTTCCTTCCCGTCTTTTTCAAAACCGAAGTGGTCGAACAACTTGGCAAATCGCGTTTCGACGAGTTCCTCACGCGTGATTTCGTCCTTTTCCAACGAACGCCACATGGCACGATTCATCGGCACGTAGACGTCGATATACGCCTCGACATCCTCCACGCCCTGCTTCTCCAAGAGCTTTGTCAGCGCGTAATTCTCCGCCGAATGAAAGTCCCAGAGCGTTGAATCCAGGTCGAATAATAGTGTTTTATAAATCATGTCCCTAACCTCTTTACATTCTTACCTTATTCTTTGTTCAAATTGATATTCCATTTCCAATGATTTTAGAAAGCCTTCCAGACCTCTTACAAGCTTGCGATTTGTCTCGAGTGGTTTCTCTTTCCCGAGAGTAATCTCTTCCTTTGCTCGTTCCACTAAAGCATTGAATTCCTTCTTGAAGGAATAACGTCTCCAGAAAAAGACAGCTCCTAGAACGATAAAAGGAACACTCCATGTCAAGAAATGGAAGCTCGTGACGGTTACCACGAATTCGAACGTTTCCCAAACGCCAACCTCAAAAACAGTTGCAAATGCACCCCCTATAATCGAAAACGCGTGCGCATTTTGTAAATAGACACCAGCGAAACAAAGCGCGAATAGTGGCAATAGTAACCGCGCTATTTGATGATTTTTCGGCAAAGGTGCTGCATCTTCTCTTTCTGAAATCACCTTCTCCAATAATTCTCGGAGTCGGTGGGCAGTTTCTTGAGTGACTTTCTTCTTCATTCTTACTCCTTCTGTTTTCCAACCCCTATATGTTAACAGTTGCTGGTCCCATTATAACCCGTAAGTTTTGTATTTTTTAACGAGGAGCTTGGCACGTTTCACGTAGTCGTTCTCGTTTCCGCTAAGGGCTTCGAGTGCTTCCTGAGCAACCGGCAAGAGTGCGCGGATGTCTTTTTGGATGAAGAGCTGGTTACGTGCGTCTAATGCCTTTAAAAAGAACATCCCGAACAGCCAGATGATGACGAGAGGGAAGAACACGAGCATTTCTTCGTTACTGAGGGTAATCATAAAGTTCTCTGATTTCCCACCGTTGACATAGAAAATAAATGTCACGAGCCCAATCGTAAGAAGCACGAGGATGCCTACGAGGACGTAAAAATACTTCATGAGGTGCTGCACTCCCGGACTTTCATACGGCAGCTCGATGTCAAGACCGCTCTCCCCGACAAGTCGCTCAGTTAATGCGCGAAACTCCTGCGCTTCATTTTTTCTGTATCGAATTCTTTGTAAATCCATGGTTTTCTCTCCTTAAAGATAGATATGCACTTAGATGCCATAACGTCTGTATTTCTTCACTAATGTTTCCGCACGTTTGATGTCTACGGCTAAGTCTTTCCGATTTTGCTCATGTAAAACAATCGTTGCTTCGTCTACGATATCCAACAACTCTTCCATTTCCGCCCAACGTTTATCTTGTTCACGACGGTATAAAATGGCTACAAAAAGGACGCCCACCAGCCAAACGATGAGCCCCACCAAACATGCAAAAAACATAATACCAAGGATGAGAAGCGGATCGTCAACATTTCTTCCACTAACAAACAACAAATACCCCATTCCGCCTAGCATCAAAGCCGAGAAAAGTCCTAATATCCAGATGAGTACTTTCAACAATGGAGAACGTTCCGTCACAAGGGGAAATTCTGCTTCAATCCCACTTTCGTCCACTAAGCGTTCTGCGACTGCTCGAAAGTCTTGTACCTCTTTTTCTTTTAATTCTTTTCGTCTGGGTGCTACATAAATATACATATCCTTCACTCCTTAAAAGCGATAATTCCGTTGTAAGTCCTCTACGTAATTTTCTAAATTGATGACTTCTTGTGAAACAACGCCATTACCATCTTCATATTGGCGCGCGATTTCGTCTTTCGCGTGTTCAAGCAATAAGAGCGTCTCTTTTACAAGCGAACGACGTGCCAGCCAGAGAATGAGGATGAAAATGGCAATCAACGCCACCCATAAAATCGGAACCCACCAATACGGTACCATCCGATCTACGTAACTTGATGCTTTCCCTTGGAAGAGCATATATATCCCGCCCAGGATAGCCGCAAGAAATCCTGTCGTCATAATCGTGTAGAGCGTGATAATGCCAAAGAAGAGCATACAAAAGAGTCGAACCTGACGATTATCTCTTGGTAATACGCGCGGCTGTTTGCTTCTGCGGTTTACAATGCGAATGAGTTCACGGAGCCTTGTCGTTTGCCCCTGCCAAATCGTTTTCTTATAGTTCATAATGTCCTCCTAATAGTACTTATGTGCTTTTTTCAAAAATTTTTGTAACTCTGCCACTTCGGCTGGTACGGCTGTGGTTTGACGCCACTCTTCGACTTCGCGGTCTGCCAGTGCCAATAGTTCTTTCCATTCCTTAAAGGTCTCTCTACGGTGCCAATTGAAGACTACAACGAAGACGACAATCGGTAAGGACCAGATAAGGGCAAATGGCCAAATGAAGGCAAGATAGCCGATTGCGACTCTCAATTGCAACGTCACTAGGCAGGCGATGAATAATTTCAAATACGTAAAGAATCCAGATACGAATCCGATGACGATGCCTGCAATTGCGACCGTAATCAGGACGTAGATGCGAAGCCAATACGAGCTTTTTGGAAGCTGTTTTTCTCGTCCGTTTATCTTCAAGACAAGCCTCAATAGTCTTCTTAAGGCGCGAACTCGTGAAGCTTCGACACTGGTTAGGCGTTTTTGTACTTCGTGTTCTTTGCTCACTTTCTCCATCGCAGAGCCGACACTGCTAGCGGCCGCTTCTACCGTTTCCCTCATCTTAGAAGGTTTGCCCAGCGTTGCATTTTTCTGTAAATACGCCTCTAGCGCTTCAACAGCTTCGCGGCTGGCTTCTCTTGGTGCGGATTTCCACGTTGCCACTTCTTCATTTCCACGAGCCAAGAGCTTCTTCCATTCCCAACGAACAGAAATGTGGCAGCAGTAGAGAACAACGGCTAGGGCGGCAAACATGATGGCAAAGTGAAGCGCCAAGCCGAAGAGGATCCTGACTACGTCTGCGATTAGCTCTGAATTCCACGTTTCAAACATCAAGGCGAGTGTTCGAAACAAGCCCGTTTCGACCACAACCATGCTTCCAAACACCACCACTCCGCACACCACTGCAGCAACACTAAGGAATGTTATAATAGCGCGCAACAGCGAAAAGCTCATCGGTAGTGTGCCTTCTTCCCCATTTTGCTCGGCCACTGCTCCAATCAACTTGCGCAGTTGCGATACATGTCGTTCCTTCACTCTTCGTTTCGTTTTCATTGTCATTCCTCCTGACGTTCAAAGGTTATATCTTCTATCCCCAAAGATTCTTTTTAAACTGTCATTCCGTATGATTCCCTTACTTCATACACACAATCATCCAACTCTTGAATTAATTCTTCTGGGAGTTCTAAATGGTTTACGTTCCCAAATACTCCTTATGCACTTGTTTCAACTCTACCTTAGAAGGACTCTACTCCGCACTCGTTGTATGTTCGTGTATATACGACTCTAGTGCTTCAACAGCTTCGCGGCTCGCTTCTCTTGGTGCAGCTTTCCATGTCGCCACGTCTTTATTTCCTCGAACAATCAGCTTGTTCCATTCCCAGTAAACGGATTTGTAGCAGCAATAGAGAACAAAGGCTATAAAGGCAAACATGATAACCCAGTCGAGCATCATATTGCCGAAGAGGCGATCTTGATACCCTTTTCCAGGCTGCTGCATCGTAAGCTCTGTAAAGAATATTGTAGATATTGTGACAACAAATGTAGCCATTACTCCGTATGCTAATCCAGCGATGCTAATGACCATTATAATGCCACGAAACGGTAAAAAGCTGAACGGTAATTTAGCTTCTTCGCCATTTTTCTCGGCGACTGCTTGAATTAACCTACGCAATCGCTGCACATCCTGTTTCTTAATTTTCTGTTTCAATTCCATTCCCATTTCTCCTGTCGTTCAAGGGTTGTTAAAGGTCGTAGTCTAATCGTAACTCCTCTAAATGATATTTTAATGCCTTTACAGCATGCGGGATGTCCGCAGATGGAGTTTGTTCCCATTTTGCGAGCTCTTCATCCGCTCTTGCAATCACTGCTTTCACATCTAGCTTTTGAAGGCGCACTTGCAAGAAATATACAAGAAGCATCACAATTGGTAGAACTACGATAATATAAGGTTCATTTTTAACATATTCCAGCGCATACTTCACCGCGTATTGGTTCCCTTCGTACCATACTTGCAAGAAATGAAAAATTCCTTCTACTTTCCTATTTAATGACCATATATTATCGATTTCAACTATCATTAAAATGGTAAAGAGTATCTTTGGAATATATCTGTATCCCCGCACTCTAACCTGCTGGCTTTCCTTGCCAGACAAGGCTATGACTTCGTTGACCAAGTTTTGTAGTCGATGGATTCTTTCCTCTTCAAATCTTCTTTTCATCTTTTATTCCCCAAATTTTATTTACTTAACCTGTCATTCTTTACTTCTGTTTCTAATCGCAAATCTTCCATGTAGTACTGAAGTCTTTCAGCATATTCACTCATTGGAATCAGTGGCTCTTGTTTGTATACGGAAAGTTCTTCCGAAGCGAGTTCATATAACATCTCAAACTCTTGATAACTGGCCTCTACCCTGAAATAACGAAACAAATAAATGACCCCTATAATGAGGAGTAAAGTACCCATTCCTAGTAAAATCCCAAAAAGTAAAAACGGCGGGAAAATAAGCCCCATCAGCATGAAAGCTTCTCCAGACTCCAATACATTTGGATGGGTAAGCAGTCCTGTTATGATGATGATTTCTACCACAAGAACAAGAACTCTGGCGCTTTTTCCATCCTGTGGCAACTCATTTTCACTATCATTTTCAATCATCACTTCTCTTAGCAATTCCCGCATCCGCGTTAATCGTCTTTGTCTAATCGCTTTTCTAAATAATTTCATTTCGCATCTCCCTAAAACCCGAATCTCTTCTTATAATCCTCAATCAGAAACTCTGCGTCTTCGATGTCCTCTTCTAAGTCGTCACGTCCTGCTGCTTTAAGCTTCGCAATCGCACGTTCCGCTAGTGGTATCAGTTCGCCAAGTTTACGTGTCAGTACTTTTTTAGACCAAATTCGGTATAGAAGAAAAAAGAATGCTAAAAACAAGTACAAAGAAACAAATGGTAAGAGTAGAAAAATCACATTCCCTTCTCCAGCAACCTTGTTTACCATAAACTCAAGTGGTCTTGATAAAATCCCCGTACGCATCACTATGATGAATAAAAACATTCCCCCAATCATTTTGATGGTTGCCGTTTTGTCGACTAGTTCCGGCAGTTCCTCATCCATTCCCGCCTCTTTCATTAAGTAGCTTGTCAACTCTCGGAAGTTCACTACCATTTTTTTCGTCGCAACGTCTTTCAATAGAAGTCTAAACATGATTTTCTCCTTCCAGGATAATTCCTTTTTGCGCTAAATTTTCAATACATTCTTTGTAATACGCATCATCGTGCTCTTTGTATAACGGACTCGCCCACGCACATTCATCCACTTCGGTATACGACGGACAAATCTTCCCACGATACGAAGCCTCTTTCCACTCCGGCGTAACATTGTAGCCACGGCGCTCCATTTCATCCATAATCAACGTATGGTACTGATACAGCACATACGGGCTATAAGTAAACACATAGTCCACCGTCGCATGCTTCTTGCCCCAGCCATTGCCTCTAAGCGCACAACATTCGCGGTGCTGCCCCAACAGTTGCGGACGCGGAAGCTGCCCAATCAAGTCCTCATGCCATAATCTCATCCCAGGCCTCCTATAATCCGTATCGCTCGGTGTATTCGTCGATGACCACTTCTGCGTCAACCACGTCATCTAAATTGTCATAGTCATATTCTTTTAAAACGGCCACCGCACGTTTGGCAATCGCCATCAACTCCTGTAAGTCCCGTTTTCTCTGCGGTTGTTTCCATAACTCATCTAGCCCATTTAAAATCGGAAGGTAGACAAAGAGAAACGCTAACGGCCATAGCGAAAGAAACGGAAATTGATCAATCAGCGGTTGCGTCACACTTTTGAGCCAATCACCAGAAGAAAGCCATAATATGAAAATTAATCCTAAGATTGACGGAACCCAAGGCACACTTTCATCCTCTTCAGGCACCACTTCATCGGTCCCCGCCATTTTCACGAGCGTCTTCGTCAACTCACGAAAACTATTCACTCGCTCTTTTGAAATAAAATTTCTAAACAGTTGATTCATTTATTACCTCTAAATAGTTACTTTATTCCCATATTATACCATTTCTTGCGCTTTCCGCCTATTCCCTCGCGAAATTACCCATTTTTAAGTAGGCCCCGTTTCGCAGCCCCTTCCGCAGCAACCTAATCAGCACCAACCCGTCCCAGCACACACCCCTTCCAAAGCACACACCCCGTAGTCGCAGTTCCAAGACCGGAAGGCAAGCACCGCCATGACTCGCCACACTCACAAGCCTCAGAGAGTAACGCCCTGCTCATCCCTAGCTCCGCACCCCATCGAAACGCACTCTCTCCCGTGCTGTTGAAGCAAAAAATAAAATCTATTGATTCAAAGCAGTTTCGTTGGCTTAAAAAAGCCCTTGGGGACTCTATAGTGAGAATAGTAAAGCCAAAGCAACCAATGCGAAATAGAGCCACAAGAGAATATATTCTCCTGTGGCTCTTTGAGGCTTGGTAGGATTGAGACCTAGGCTCAATCCGATGCCTTTACTATCATCACTATGAAGATGTCCCCAGAGGGCGATTTAAGACAACGTCTTAACCATCATTTTCATTGAATCAATAGATTTTATTATAGTTCTCTTCGCCCTTCGATGGCACGGAAGAGAGTCATTTCGTCTGCGTATTCGATGTCGCTGCCGACCGCTAGCCCATGAGCCAGACGCGTTACTTTAATGCCAGCTGGCTTGATAAGACGTGACAAGTACATGGCCGTCGCTTCACCTTCCGCTGTCGCATTAGTCGCGATGATAACCTCTTGGACTTCCGGATCCTGCAACCTCGTAATCAACGACGTAATATTAATATCATCCGGCCCCGTCCCTTCTAGCGGAGACAATACCCCGTGAAGCACATGATAGAGCCCTTTATATTCCTTCATCCGCTCCATACTCATCACATCTCGGGCATCTTCCACCACAAGAATCTTCGTACGGTCACGCGTAGTATCCGCACAAATTTCACACGGATCTTCTTGCGTTACATTTCCACAAACGGAACACATATGCAGGTCACGCTTGCAGCTGATGAGCGAATTCGCAAAATTTAAGACGTCTTCTTCACGCATATCCATGCAGAAGAAGGCAAGTCGTGCAGCCGTCTTCGCACCAATTCCCGGCAGCTTCATAAAGCTATCCATCAATCGTGCAATCGGTTCTGGATAATGCATGCTCAAACCTCCAATCGATTAAAATCCTGGGATGTTTAATCCTTTCGTGAACTGACCCATTGTTTGGTCGTTGGCTTTTTCTGCTTGCGTTAACGCATCATTTGTCGCCATTAACACTAAGTCTTGTAATAATTCTACATCATCTGGATCCACCGCTTCTGGTTTGATTTCCACGTTTAAGACTTGGCGTTTCCCGTTCACAGTCACTTTTACTAAATCACTTTGAGAAGTTCCTGTGTATTCTGTTTGGTTTAACTCTTCTTGAGCTTGCGCCATTTGTTTTTGCAATTTTTGCATTTGTTTCATCATGCCTTGCATATTTCCCATTCCACGCATATTCAATTCCTCCGTCTCTATTCTTCGATTTGCACGATGTCTTCCCCGAAGAGTTCAATCGTGTCGTTTACTTTTTGTTCAAATGCTTGTTCTTCTGGTGTGAGGGAATCCTCCACAGCAGGTTCTTCCGTCACGATGGATACAGCTTCCTCTTCTTGGTTCTTCTTGCGTTCTTGTAAGAAATCCGCACGAATTTGTGGCCATTGATGTTGTGTCACTGCCACGAACGTCCCACTGTAGCCACCGAGGCGTTCCAGATGTTCTTGGATAACCTCACGAAATCCTGGTCTTGTTTCTGAAATGTCACACAAGTGGTCGTACGCAAATCCGAGAACGAATCCATTTGGCCCCGCCGCGTTCACCGTTGATTGGCTCAACAGCGCTTGTTCTTGTGGATTCAAGCAACTGAGTAAGTCGCCCCACAAGTCGCGTACCTTCAACAAGTCTTCGCGAGTCGCTTCCGTCAAGATTTTTTGAATCGCCGTCGTATTCGGCTTAAAGGCCGCACGCGTCGGTCTTGGTACCTGTGCTTTTGGTGCTTGAGGTGCTTGAGGTACGCCCCCTTGCAACAACGCGTTCATTTGCTGCTGCATTTGCGCGATTTGTTGTTGCAGCTGTTGCACTTCTTCGCTACTTGGCAACGCTGGTGCACCAGAACTTGTTCTTGGCGTCAACGTGTAAGGCTGCGCCATTTTAATCGTCAACACTTCCAGCGAAATCGTTGGTTTTGTCGTGAAGCGCATTTCTTGTTGGGTTTGATTTAACGCCTCTACAAAGCGGTATAAGAATTCCGGTTCCACTTCGTCTTTGAACTGAAGGAATCGCTCGCTACGACCGATTGCCTCGCCACTTTGTTTCGCGATGAGGAGGTCTCTAGCAAATTCCAACCATTCTTCTACTAAGCGGCTTGCTTCTTTCCCGATTTTGAAGAGCTGTTGTAATTTTTCAAGGGCTTCTTCAGCCTTTGTTTCTTGTAAGTCTTTCACGAAATCAATCATCAAGTCATCTGTCAGACTTCCCGACACTTGAATCGCTTCGTCTAGCGTCACCTTGCCGTCGCCAAATGAAATCATCTGGTCGAGTAAACTCAAGGCGTCACGCATACCACCGTTGGCACATCTTGCCACCACGCTTAAAGCATCCGCTTCGTACGGGGTTCCTTCTTGGCCAAGGATATACGCCAAGCGGTCGATAATTTCTTGCGACGTAATGCGTCTAAAGTCAAAGCGTTGCGTACGCGAGATAATCGTCGCTGGAATCTTATGCGGTTCCGTTGTTGCGAGAATGAAGATGACCTTTTGAGGCGGTTCTTCTAAGGTTTTTAACAGTGCGTTGAACGCTCCTGTTGAGAGCATATGCACTTCGTCGATAATATAAATTTTGTATTCGGCTTGCGTTGGTGCATAACGCGCCTTGTCACGAATATCACGGATTTCTTCGACACCATTGTTGCTGGCAGCATCGATTTCGATGACATCGCCAATCGTTCCGTTCGTGATGCCTTTACAGATTTCACATTCGTTACATGGCTCGCCGTTTGTTTGATTTGGACAGTTAATGGCCTTTGCAAACACCTTCGCGGCACTCGTTTTTCCTGTCCCACGAGGTCCTGTAAATAAGTAAGCATGACTCGTTTTGTGATTGCTAATCGCGTTCTTCAATGTATGCGTGACCGCACTTTGCCCGACCATATCATCGAACGTTTGAGGACGCCATTTTCGATATAATGCTTGATAAGCCATTTTACTTCCCTGCCTTTTTTCAAAATTTTACAGTTCTATTCTAGTATAGATTTGCCAAAAATTCTACTGCCCGATTCGTTTCATCGGTGCTTTCGAATTCTTGATAAAGCGGCTCTCTTTGCCTGCTTGAGAGATGAGTGAGAGCTGGTGTTTTGCACGTGTACATGTTGTATACAGAATCATTTGCTCTTTCATCGTATGGTACGCTTCGTCTGTCGCATTCCAAATGATGACTTCGTCGAACTCCATCCCTTTCGCCACTTGAATCGTCGTTAACACGAAGCGGCTGCCAAGCGACTCACTGCTATCTTCTAGAAGCGCAATGTCGTCTTGGTCGAGTTGTTGGTACAACGCTTTGGCTTCGTCCATCGTACGGCAAAGGATTGCTGTTGTATGGTAGCCTTTTGGACTTTCTTCCAGTAAGGTGTTTAAGCGCGCCATTTCTTGGCCTTCTTGTTCTAAGTATACAGACACATCTGCCCCTGAACGTGGGAACACATTTTTATCGAGTGGCCAACCTAGGATACCATTTGCAAAACGTGAAATTTGCGCCGTACAACGGTAACTAATCGCTAAGTTGCGGTGCGTTAATGAGCGGTTTGCAAAAATCAAGTCCACGAGTTCTGGATGTCGTTTTTCCAATGTGAAAATCGTTGTAGCCGTTGAGAACGATTGGAAGGTATCTCCCACTACGGTGAATTTTGCACGGAAATAATAGTTGGATAAGGTTCCAAGCCATAAGAGTGACACGTCTTGCACTTCGTCGATGAAGAGGTGGCTGAAGCCTGTGTAGTCACGAACCGGCGTCACGCGTGTTGCGACATATTGCAACAGACGGATTCCTTCTGCAGTGACTTGCATGCGGCTGCCTTCAATCTTCTTCAATGGAAGCGGCGCGTTGTCCGTCTTACCAAGTTCTTGGCGACGAATTTTAGCTTCGGGCATCCATTTCACCACAAGAGCGGCAATATCCACGAATGCGAACATTTCCACTTGTTGCGTTACTTCTTGCACTTCCTTCTCGAACACTTTTTGTCCAAGCACTTGGTAGTACTCTGTCTCGCTCTTTGTCTCCACGTCTTTCATCAACACTTCGATTTGCATCGCGTTCATCGATTCATAGACTGCTTTTGCCTTTTCAGACATAAAGAACTTCGTGAGTCGGCGTTTCAACGTACGTTCTAGTACGGTTTGCATTTGCATTAATTGTTGTTGCAACGGTAATGCTGTATTCACGCTTTCGACGAGTTTTTGATAGTCTTTCATCGTAAATACGGCTTGCCCTTTTATCCCGATAGCACGGTATGGCAAATCTTTCGCCGATAAGCCTTCGATATTACGGTGTACAAGCGCAATCCACTCGCTGTCCGTTAAATACACTTTGCGCGTTGGCACTTGGCTAAGCGCCGTTGTTTTATGCAAATACATTTTGCGATAAAGCTCGATGGTATGTTGCGCTAATGTTTGTTGGTACAATTCACTTCCCGTTAAACTTGGGATCACGTGTGAAACGTATTTTGCAAACAATTGGTTACGCGACAACAGGAGCATATCGCTCATACGTTTGTCTTTTGCTTGGTACATCAAGTACGCAATGCGTTGTAGTAAAATCGTTGTCTTCCCACTTCCGGCACATCCATTCACGATGAACCAGTCTTTTGGATTTAAACGAATAATTTCATTTTGTTCTTTTTGAATCGTCGCCGTGATTCCTTCTAGGTGTCCGTCACGGTTTGTTGGTGCGCTTAAGGCATCCATCAATAATGATTCTTCATTTTCAATGTCATAAACAGATTTTAATTCACCCTTACGGATGACGATATCGCGTTTTAAGAAGGCTTGAGCTTTCTCGAAGCCATTTGGTGTTTCGTATTGAAGCTCTCCTAATGTTCCTTCGTAAAATAGGCTTGCGATTGGAGCACGCCAGTCATATACTTGCACATTGTCGTCTTCGTCAAAGAAAGTTGCGGGTCCGATATACATCTTCTCAACTCTCTCGTCTTTTTCAAATTGAACGTCAATTCTTCCAAAGTATGGAGATTCCAATTGGTTTTCTAATTGTTGGATTCCATACTGAATGGTATCTTGTCTAGCGATATCCAGGTCGCGTTCTTGCAATCGGTTTTTCTCGATCGCCACTTTTTGTTCCATTAAGTCTTGCACGATTTCTAAGTGCTGCACTTCTTCTTGGAAACTCTGATTTTTCATGCGACTATTCTCCCTTCACTGGATACTCTTTTCATAAAAACAGGCTGAACCGTTGGTCCAGCCTGATTCTTCTTCTATGTACATACAGCACATAGCGAACATTACTTATAGCTGCTTCCTTCCGGACCTGACTCGATTCATAAGTTCGCTATTGCCATACGGCCTAACGGCACGTATTATTATACAAAACTTCTCCTCGAAAAGCAAGCAGATTTTGCTTGAAAAAGAAATAAACGGAAACGCTCCACATAGAGAGTGCAAATAAGGCTATCCCAATTAGTTTGGTAGTAGGAATTAGAAGGGGTGCTCCACAGTTATTTTCTCTTTTTAAAGGCCACCCTTGCGGGTGTTGATTTCTTCGAATGCTTGCGGATTGCTTCATAGTAGCTGTAACGTTGCACCGGTTCGAGCCTCTCTGAGTCTCTCGCCTTTAAAGCCTCAAAGGAGGTGTACGGAATGAATTCCTACACCTCCTAATTCGCATTTAATGCGTAACACGTTACTGCTACTATAGAATCCGCAAGCTTCTCCGAAATCAACGTGAAGAGATAATATGTCTGCTCCCTACCGCCAACGATGAGGTTTCGTGCTTCTCTATGGGATGTTTCTTTTTCAAGTAAATCTGCTTTGTTTTCTAAAATCAATACGTGCCGAGGGATGGCAAAAGAGACACTAAAAAAGATAGTCTCTCCAGAAGGAAAAACTATCTAAGATGTTCGCTTGTGCTTACCGGTTGTCGGCTTTTTTATTTTTCTTAGCATCCTCTGATAGATACATGATTGGGAGGAGAATAAAGATGAAATGGCTTGTGACTGCAGTGATTAATGCTGCGCCTGTAAACATGTTTAGAATCAGGTGAAGGACAAGGGCTAACGCATTGATGACGAGCGCTATAACCATTAGGTCTTTTGTAAGTTGGTTTGTGTCTTGTTTTTTGATGTTGATTTTCATTTGAATCGCTCCTTAACTGTTTTCCTTGTCTTTATTAAATCATTTTAAGGAGTCGTACAACAGGCACTTTTGTCATTCATTTACATTACTAAAGTAATGGTCAGTTAAAAGAAATTCCTATTTTTTAGGGACAATTCTTTCTTCCCAATACTCCTTCACATCGACTTCTCCCCAGTTTGTAGAAGAAAAGCGACTCGGATAAATCGTAGTCCAGTCTGACAATATTTTTTCTCTTAAAACTCTATCAAATTCACTCTGAACCTCGTCCAATGAAGTCCCATTTTGTTTTAGATAGTCCTCTATTTTTTCTTTCTCATAAATATGAGTCTTGCCATCAAAATACCACATATTTTTTTCTAACGTTTTATTCTCTGGGAAATATTGGTAGTTCATAGTAATGGTTGAATCAGCATTGGCTAGTTTGCGTTGTATTCTAATTTTAAAATACGGCACTTTAGAATCTAAAAAATGGAAATGATAGGACATGATAGTGATATTGCTTGGTAATTGATTTTCTTGATACTCCACTCGATGTTGATAAAAATCTTCTGAATCATCATCATAGAATTTTATATCTTTGATTTTGCTAAAAGCTCTTTCCCTAAATATTAGCTCATACGAATAATAGTCATCCTCTTCATAATAAATTTCATCAAAGATATTATGAATTCGCTGATTCTTATAGTTTAGAAAGCCTACTAGCAGAAGCAAAAGTATTCCCGCTATAACTGTTAATCTTACTATTCCTTTTTTCATGGGCACTGCCTTTCTTCTAAATTTCAATGCCAATTTTACCATATTCCAACTAGAGTACTTGTTTCTTATCAAAAAAATAATCATTTCCTAATAGAATTCTAGAGTTTACGTCCCACAAAGTTCCGTAGAAATCAATCCTATCAAAAAACAGCAAACCGGATTGATTTGCTGTTTGTTCTCTAAAATAATTTATGCTTTGGATGGTTTAGATAAGAAGAATAGGTAAACTCCAAAGGCTAATTTAATAAAGGCATCGATATAGGCGATGGTCACGAGAGAGCTTTGAGGAGAGAGATATCCGACCCCTGCATTGATCACGCATGCCAACCCTAGGAAGATCATTGATTTCCCATGAACGAAGTAGTACGGGAAGAAATGAATTCCTGTTGCAAGGAGCGCGCCTAACCAGATGAGTCTCCAGTTTTCTGTTTCGAAGAATGGGCCTCCTAATAACACTAATAAGATAAATAAAAGAATTACTGAGTATAACGACACTTTTCGTTGGAAAGGTGTTGAAGGGCCGTCCGAAAACTTATGAAGGACTTTTTTATTCAGATTGATGGAAAAGAAGCTCACCATATAGCCGATACTAAAAACCTGCATATTAATGATTTGTTCTCCACCTACAACTGTCGCAAGTGCAATCACGAATGCGACTGCGATGAGCCATAAGCCACACGCCTTTTTGTAGTTGAATTCTAATGTTTCTCCTTTGTTATAACCTAAAAATGACATACGTATTCCTCCAGTTAACTTTGAAACTTTTAACAACATCCTCTATTCTACTCCTGTAAATATCGGATTTCAATCATCGCACTTTGTCGTTGCTTTGCATTTTTAAAGTCATGATTGTATCGATTTCGAAGGGGCTGCTATTATAAAGAAATCCGCAAAGTTCCGCAGAAATCAAAAGAAGCACAGCCTCGTAATCGAAGCTGTGCGAATCATCATTGATTAAAAAATTGCTGTGAAAGCAGAGATTAGACCAAAGAAGATACCAGGTGCGTTTGCAGCTGCTAGTGGAATATCACGGTCTGGTTTGAATAATCCATAGTATACCCATAATGAGCAGTTTAATGCGGCAACGAGTGGTTGAATGAAGTCTCCTTTGTGTCCCGCTAAGTTATTCATAATTTGCGGAATATAAGCTACGTACATAGCCACAGACATACATGTTGCGATCCACCCTAAGACTTGTGTTTGTTTTTCTGATAATTTCATATTTACTGCTCCTTTCAAGAACTATGTAAAATATTATATAAAATGAAAACAATTTTCAAGGGTAGATAACCGTTTACAACGATAAGTTTTTGTTAAGAACGTTAAAAAGCACAACCTCCTACTCGGATGGCTGTGCTTCTTTTGCTTCTTGTTTTCTTTGTTTATTGCGTTCGCGGAGGCCTTTGAAGAAGGTCTGCAAGATTTCTTTGCATTCGTCTTCCAAGATGCCTTGCTCGACTTCGACTTGATGGTTGAACCGCTCGTCTTGAAGGAGGTTCATAAAGGTGCCGGCCGTCCCGGCTTTTGAGTCGAAGGCGCCGAATGTCACCTTTTTGAGACGCGCTAGAATCATCGCTCCGCTACACATCGGACAAGGTTCCAGAGTGACGAAGAGTTCGCAGTCTTCGAGGCGCCAGCTTCCAAGGTGCTGGTTGGCTTGGCGAATTGCTTTGATTTCAGCGTGAAGAGTGGCGTCTTGTTCCTTCTCGCGTAAGTTGTGGCCACGACCGATGATTTCACCGTTCAGAACGACAACCGCCCCGATTGGCACTTCCGCTTGGTCATAGGCTTTCTGCGCTTCCTTCAACGCTTCCCTCATAAAGAATTCTTTTTCCTGAAGTTCCATGTTCTTACTGATAGACGCGCTTGGTCACGACTAGACTGTGCGGTCTCTCAAACTCCTTATCTAAGTAATCTTGATACGTCCCTGGGGAAATAAACCCTCGGGCGCTTAAAATATCTGTTCCTGCTGTTCCGACAATCGTGTCTGCCAGTAACACGCAGTTGGTACTCATGACAAAATACGTCTTGAATTTTGAAGAGACGAACTTATACAATTTCGCATCCGCTTCTTGTTTTAATTTATAAGCATACATCGGTTCTTCTTTGTCGATTCCAGGGCGCTTCGGTTTCACCATTTGCGGTGGATCCCACGGTACTGTCAACGACATCAATTTGGCGATTTCCTTATCGATGGCCGCGAGTTGTTCTGGAGATAACGCTAGGCCATAGCCAAGTAAGGTCTTATGGTTTTCGCGTTTACAAAATTCAATGTATTTTTCACGGTCGGCACTGAAAAGTACCCCGTCCCCCATCGTTCCAAACAGGCGCTCCGAATTCGTATCGTAGTTCCCGAATGAAATAATGCGTCCCTTATAACATAGGTCGACATGCCCGATTGCCCCAAATCCGTCTTTTGTGACGTGAATAAACATTTCTAAGTTTGGTTCTGCATTTTCTTTGGCACGGTCGTAAATTTCAGAAGCGGTTTCGCCTTCTCCAAGTTCCAACGCATCATTGATTTTCTGCAAGGTTACTCGTGGAATAATCGCAGCTAACACAAGCGGTAGTCCTTGGCGAAAATGCCTGCGCAAAACTTTCTTTCCAACTTCGGCCTCGAAGAACCAACCGTCACGAATGTTACTAGTCCCAAGCCCTATGAAATAAAGCGCAAGGAAGAACATTTGTAAGTTGCCGTCGCCCCCAAGAGCCAGTAAAGTCGCTACCCCGACAACTGAGAGCCAAATGGTATCAATGAGCAAGCGCAGTCGCGGACGGATACCGTCTTTGACATAAATATAGTACGTTACGCCACTAGTGGCCGCTTTCATCACTTCGTTAAGCCCCATCAAGATACTGACAATCGCAATCGGAAGCGAGATAAAAAATTGATTTCCTGCTAAAAATCCGTAAAGGAAAAATTTAGCAACATTCAGCCATAATGGATCTTTTGCCGCCGCCTTACTAAACCAACGGAACAAGAAATTCCATAGTTCACGAGCCCATAAGAATGTTAAAAACAGACGTAACATCAATTCTGGGAAGCTTGGTCCGTAGATTAGGAGCAACACCCCAGCAATAAGGAATGCAATCCCTTCAATTAGGAGCTTTTTCCCTGTAATCCCTAGTTCACTAATTTTCTTCATCAATTATACCTCCTACAGCTACCACTGAAGCAGCTTGTTCATGTTTCTCCACCCATTCTTTCACGAAACGGTAAATCACGGCAAAAATTGGTATGAAGAAAATCATTCCTACTAAACCAAAGAGATTTCCACCGATTAACGCAGCAGCAAGGGTTAGAATCGTTGGCAAACCAACGGAACTGCCGACAACCTTCGGATAGACGACATTTCCTTCCACTATTTGAACGATCATAAAGACGACAAGTGAAATGAGTGCTTGAATTGGGCTTTCTGTAAAGGTGAAAAGCATTCCAATTCCGCACGCCATAAACGGCCCGATATACGGAATGAATGAGAGTACTCCGGACAGCACCCCAACAAGTCCTGCATATGGCAACCCTACAAGAGAGTATCCAGCAAAAATCATAACCCCAACGATTCCCGCCTCGATGATTTGACTCATCAAGAAACGGTCATACGTATCCACGATGACTTCCCCAACATAAGTAATGTGCTCGATTTTATCTTTTGGCAAGACCACATTAAGAATGCGAAGCGTTAAACGTGCGAGCATTTCCTTACTTGCGAGAATATTAATCATGAAGAAAATCCCCATAATTACAGAGAACACATTTGAGAAGAGCCCTGAAATATTCGTTGTAAATCCGCCAAGGAATGTAATGACAGACGATACGATATTGCTTTGACTTAGTGAGTCGGTAATCTGACTCACTTCACTGGATTGCATTAAGTTCGAATGTTGTACAAAATCCTCCACCGCTAGGAGTAGGTGGTTCACGCTACCGCCCAGTTGGGACACTGTTCTAGCAATCATTGGCGCAATAATCCATAATATCAACGAGATAATCAGTAGCAAAATCACAATAATCGTCAGAATCGCTGTAGCTCTACGGAATTTTTGTGGAAAATTAATTTTCTCCAACCCTTGCTCGATTCGTTTCATCGGTACGTTCAACACAAACGCTAAAACCATTCCTAAAATGAGTGGGAACATCATCCCCATAAATTCTGAAATTCCTGTGAGAATGGCGCTAAAATTCAAGACGACGAGTAGCGAAACAGCCGCCAGCGCAATCATCACTGCCCAATCTTTTCTAATCTTATTCATCTTATAAATCCTTTTTTAATTGTTCTAAGAGAGCCTTACATCCGAGCGTTACATCGCGGTATGTCGCATCAAAGTCTCCTGTATACCACGGATCAGCGATATCACGACTCACACCTGCTACTTCTAATAATCGCGCCACTGTCGCATCCGATTTTCCATCGACAAAAGCGTGGATATTACGCACATTCGACGCATCCATTCCAAGAATGTAGTCCGCGTCCAGGTCCGTTGTGTCCAACGTCCGTGACACAAGCCCTTTTGCGGAAATGCCGTGCTCCTCGAGTTTCTTGCGAGTACCGTGATGCACCGGATTCCCATGTTCCCACGTACTTGTCGCAGCGGAATCTATCGTAATTTTATCTTCCAATCCTTCTTCATGAACCATTTTTCTAAATACAGCTTCTGCCATCGGAGAACGACAAATATTCCCCAGGCAGACGAACACAACCTTCATGACCGTCCCTCGCTTTCTTTTTGTAAGTATATCATATAATTTATCAAGTAATCTGTATACTAGAATCTTAACAAAAACACACGAGAACATACAAATAAATTCTCGTGTGTTTTATTTAATTTATTTCATTTTACTTTATTTAAAAAGCATGAAAGATAAAATTAACATGAAAATTACCCCTACCACCATAGGCACAGATGTTCTTTTCACAATTTCAAGAGGTTCTTTCTTCGTACTTCCAGCAACAATCATAACAACAGCTGACACTGGAGAAACCGCACGTAATAAATTCCCTGCTAATCCCATAGGAACTGTGACTGCATATGGACTAATACTTGCCGCTGCAGCTAAAGGAACCATAAGCGGAACCATTGCAAAGAACAACGCCGTTCCACTTCCGCTTAACAATACGATGATTGCAGTAAATAACACTAAAATCAAAGGTAACAGCACTCCAGATGCGCTTGTACTTTCCATTGTTTTCTGAAGAACAGTAATAATACCTATTGCTTTCAATCCGCTAACAAATACAGATGCAGCTATCAGTAAAATTACGATAGACATTGAATTTCCCATCCCTTTGAAGAAGAAATCAACCTTATCAAAAGTAACTTTAAACTGTTTATTTCTAAACAACTCGCAAATAATTGCAATTACAAATGAAATTATTGCTACCACTTCAACAGATAGTTTCAAATCAATTCCCAAACTAGAATTCAACATAAATACTAACAGCATGATTAGAATTGGTAATAATGGTAATAACGCATAAATGAACTTAAACACGCCTGAAAGTTCTGTTTTCTCTGCATCTTCTGAGTTTTCTAAATCATATTTTTCATCCGATAACACTACTGATTTATCACAATATTTTTGCCATAAATAGTGGGCAATTGCCATAACAACCAAAGTTGGAATGGATACAATAGCGTGATAATTAAATACATATTCTGCAACTGGAATACCTAATTCTTGTGCTATAGCCACATTATCAGAGCCCAATGGAGTAGGCATCACGGTTGCGGTAGTAGCAATAACTGCTGCAGCCGTTAACGGACTCATTTTAGATTTTATTAACACTGGATATAGCGTTGCTAATAAGATAATAGCTAAATTAGAAGCACTTGGAATAACCAATGACAATAAATTTCCTAATAAAAATACAACCGGTACTAAAAAGTATGATGACTTAACATGTTTCAACGGTTTAGTTAACACGTTTACCGTAACTTCATTTGCACCAATCTGATTCATATACGCTGTATAGCCACCTAAAATAATAATGACTAGTCCTGCACCAGAAAGCGTTGTTTTAAATTGAGATACTACAGATGTTAATGGATCTATAAAAGCATTAACAGGTTCTTTTATAACCGCTATTCCAGACAAAGAAGCGATATATAAAAGTAATATTCCTATTCCAAACATCGCCACTTTAATATCTGCTTTTTTTAATAATAAATACGTTATCAAGGCAACTGATAATATACCTAACATAATTGTAACAACCGTATTCATGATAATTCCTCCTCTATATTATTTAACATTTTTCAACCGCTGCCACAAACCACTTTCTAAAAGCATCTGCATCGACAGAAACAGCTACTACAGCATTCTCTTCTTTCCCCATCTTTTTATTTATATCAATTATAGATGCTCCTTGAGTTAATTCACCTTTAGTCTCAATTGCTACATATTCATTCGACAAAGTATATATTTCAGGAGCTAATAGATACGCTACTGCTGTACTATCATACATTTTTAATCCTGTAGAAAAACTTCCTCCTCTATATCTTTTAAATAAGGCATAGAACATTTCACCTGTACCATTTAACTGTTTGATTTGCTCTGATATTTCTGGGAAAATCAACGCTTCTTTTCCAATCTCTAATGGACAAATTACTTTTTTTACAGGAGCTTCTATGACAATTTTTGCTGCTTCAGGATCAAAATGAAAATTATATTCTGAATACACACCTGAATTTCCTCTACCGATTGCTCCACCCATAATTACAATTTCTTTAATTTTTTCTAAATCTTTTGGGTAGGTACGAATTAATAAAGCTATATTGGTTAACGGGCCAATACATACGAGCGTTATCTCTTCATTATTTTGAATTACATTATGCATAGCTTCGAGAGCGCTTTCTCTTTTAAGTAAACTATTATCAGGTTCAGGAAATTCATACCCTTCCATCCCTGTTTTTCCATGTACAGATTCAACAGACATACCTGATTTTAATAAAGGACCATATGCACCTTTAGCAACTGGTATTTTTTTCCCAAGAAACTTTAATAATTTGAGAGTATTATTTGTAACGTGCTCTATTCCGACATTTCCTGCTACTGTTGTAATTAGTTCTATATCTAATTCTATCGCGTTTGTTGCAATAGCAATAGCTACTGCATCATCTATTCCTGGATCAGTATCAATAATAACTTTTCTTGCCATCTCATAGTTCCTCCTCAATTTCTCTTAGAGTAGGCACATAATCATGCGCATTCTCTTTCGTACAAGCTAGAGCTCCGGCAACAACTGAATATTTTATTACGTCTTTAATTTCATATCCTTTCCAAAGCCCAAATACTAGCATACCAATAAATGTATCTCCAGCACCCGTTGTATCTACGACTTCAACATCAATTGTTGGGACTAAGCCTTCCAAATTATCAACTGCATAATACGCACCTTCTTTACCTAAAGTAATTATTATATTTTTCACTCCATATTTACGAAGCTTACTAACAACACTATTACATTCCATCTGACTTTCTGGATAGATTTTAGTTAGCAATTCTGATTCTGATTGGTTCAACACTAAATAATCAATTTTGTTTAATATTTTATCAGGTATCTCTTTAGCTGGTGCAGGATTAACTACAACTGTCATATTTTTCTTTTTAGCCACTTCAATCGCATGCCACAATGTATCTAAAGGAAGTTCAAACTGAATTAATAAAATATCTCCTTGAGTTCCATCCAGAAAATTATCTACATCAATAACTGAAACCTTCTCATTAGCACCTCCTACCAACATAATTCTATTATCATTATTTTCGTATATAATAATAGCTCTCCCTGTTGGTTCATCGTCCAGAATGATACTATCTACATTAACCCCGTATTTTTTTAATTCCGAAATTGCTTCTTCACCTTGAATTTCCTTACCTACTCTTCCTAAGAAGGTAGTATTAGCTCCTAACGAAGCTGCAACTATCGCTTGATTTGCTCCTTTACCTCCGAAACTTATATGATAATCCTTTCCATGTTTAGTTTCTCCTGCTTTAGGAATAGCATCAATACTTATTTTTTCGTCTATATTAATACTTCCAATAACATATATTTTATTTTTCAACATACATCACCATTCCACTTCCAAAGTGATTATTTGGTCGAGTAATAAAACCAAATTTCTCGTAAAAACCTTCAGCTCCTACCGTACTCATTAATCCAACATAAGCGTGATCACAACATATTAATCGGATTCTTTCTAACAAAGTATTTACAACGATAGTACCCACTCCTTTATTTCTAAATTTAGGATGAACAATAATATCTTTTAAAAAAAATACGATTCTAGCATCTCCGACAACTCGCCCTATTCCAACTAGTTGTTTTTCGTAAAAAACTTTAACATCGAGAACGTCTTGTTCTAAAGCACTCACGACATCCTCAACAGAATATAAATAAAAACCTACCAGCTCATGCATAAATAAATATTCTTCAGCAGTTAATTCATTTAAGATAATATCCAAATCAGGTCACCTCTAAGGTTTGGTTAAACGTTTAACCACTTTTGTAAAATAATTATCTCTCTAATTGGTAGCGTTGTCAATAGCTAAACAAAAAAAGAATGAGAATGTACATCTCATCCTTTTTATAAACTGGGCTCTAGGTACAACACCTCATATTCGTTCCCATTTTTTATGCTTTTCTGAAGCATCAACACTGCATTTTCCGCTAGCTGTTGTATATTTTGATTTATTGACGGTAAGTTAATTCCAAACATATCTGAATAAGCCAAATTATCATACCCAATAATTTCTATATTTTTTGCATCTTTAATTCTATTGGCTTTCATCAAGCCATATGCCATCAAATCGTTAAAACAAAAGACGCCTGTGTTTTCAGTTAGGATATTCGAATGTATTCCTATATCATATCCAGATTGAAAATGAAAATCTCCTTCAAAAAAATCCACTGGAATATTCAGTTTAATCTCATCTAAAGCTTGCTTTACACCTTTTAAGCGTTCGTTAGAAATAAAAGAATTCTTTCCTCCTGTTACTACAGCAAGATGTTGTATATTTTTTTCTAAAAGAAACTTTGTTGCTATATATCCACCCAGTTTATTATCAGATACTACTTGCCTCTTTTTTACATTTGATATTAACCTATCAACTAATACCAAAGGTGCTTCGATACTCTCTAAATATGCTTGAAACTCTTCCATATGTAAATAGGTTTCATTTGAAACACATGCTATAATTCCATCAACCTGACGATCTAAAAATTCATTTATATGATGGATATCACTCGCATACAGATCATTGCTATTTGCAATCAAAGTTGAATAACCTTCAATACTCATCTTTTGTTCAATATCTCTAACAAGCTTCGAGAAAAAAGGATTTTCAATATCTGGAATAAGTATTCCAATTGTTTTTGTACTTGTACTTAACAAACTTCTGGCAATTTTATTAGGACGATAATTTAACTCTGACGCTATTTTCTTCACTTCAGCTTTCTTTTCTTCAGAAATTCTAGACGGTTTATCGTTCAGAATTATAGATACCGCTGCAGATGAAATATTTGCTATCTTTGCAATGTCTTTTAATGTAACTTTTGACATTTATATTCCCCTTCCTACAAACTTCATTCTAAACGTATTTATTAAATATAACAACAATAGAGAAAATATGAGTGACATTCATATTGAATATACCATACATAATACCATTTTCCACATATCTCTTTCTCACAGTACCCTGCAGAGATAACGTCCTCTGCATCTAACTTATTCTTTCTCTTCTCCCTTTCTTTCGAATGAAGGCAAAATCCATTTGAAATAAGGTGCAAAGGCGAAGAATAAACGGAAGACCAAGGGATTCCATAGTAGCAACAATAAGGGAGTGCAACCAATGTGAATTACTGACTCTAGGGTGAAACCCGTAGAGTCAGTTTGAAGCTTGGTAGGAACTGAGACCTTGGGCTCAGTCCGGTGCCCTTATTGTAGCTACTATAGAGACATCCCTTCGGTCTGGAGTTTATTCATAAGCCCTTTGGGCTATATCCCCTCTTTTCATATGGATTTTGCATCCTTCGAAAACAAAAAATGGTGGACAGCCGTCCACCATTTTTTCTATTCCACTGTTACTGACTTGGCAAGGTTACGCGGTTTATCCACGTCTAAGCCTTTGCCTAGAGAAGTGTAGTACGCGATTAATTGCGTTACCACTACAGATACGATTGGTGCTAATAAGATTGGCACCGCTGGAACGATGATATCGTCACCTTCTTGTTCAACGCCTTCCATCGCGATTGTTGTTACGACAGCGCCACGAGCTTTCACTTCTTGGATATTTCCGCGAGTGTGGCTCGCTACAACTAGTTCGCTTAATAATGCGATAACTGGAGTGCCTTCTTCGATAAGGGCGATAGTTCCGTGTTTTAATTCCCCTGCGGCAAAGCTTTCAGTTTGCACGTATGAGATTTCTTTTAATTTCAATGCTGCTTCCATCGCTACATAGTAGTCTAAATGACGACCGATGTAGAAAGCATTGCGAGTTTCTAATAAACGCTCTTGAACTAAGTCTTGAACGGCTTGTTTGTCTGATAATACGCTCTCGATTGAAGCGGCAACGACACCTAAGTCGTGCTTCATGTCGAATGGAGCTTCTAAGCCTTTAGAAGCGCGTAATGCGTCTGCTAAAACGGCCATTACTGCGATTTGTGCAGTGTAAGCTTTTGTTGAAGCTACGGCAATTTCAGGACCTGCGTGTAATAGTAAAGTATAGCTTGCTTCACGAGAAAGAGTTGAGCCTTTCACGTTTGTGATTGTTAATGATGGGAAGTTTTGCTCGTTTACTTTTACTAACGCTTGACGGCTGTCCGCTGTTTCTCCACTTTGTGATAAGAAAATGAAGAATGGTTTTTGTGATAATAATGGTTGGTGGTAAGCAAACTCACTTGCTAAGTGAACTTCTACTGGAATTCCAGCAAGTTGTTCTAATAACGCTTTACCAACCCATCCTGCATGGTAGCTTGTTCCGCAGGCAATCACGTAAATGCGGTCGCTTGCTAAAATGCTATCTTGGATTTCTTTATCGACTTGTAATTGACCATTTTCGTCTTGGTAGTTTTGGATGATTTTACGTAATACAACTGGTTGTTCATCCATTTCTTTCAACATGTAGTGAGGGTAAGCCCCTTTTTCTAAATCGTCCGCATCTAATTCTGCAACGAATGGTGCACGTTCTACTGGTTCGCCGTCGATAGTTTCGATTTCTACAGATGTGTCTGTTAGAGTGATTAACTCTTCGTCTTTGATTTCGATGTAACGGTCTGTTTCAGCGATTGTTGCCATTGCGTCTGAACAGATGACGTTGAAGCCTTCGCCAACCCCTACTAATAATGGGCTCTTATGTTTTGCTGCATAAAGAACGCCTGGTTTTTCGCTATCTAATAAACCAAAAGCGAATGAGCCGCGGATTTCTTTCAACGCACGACGGAACGCTTCTTTCCCTGATAAGTTTTCTTTATTTGCAAAGTATTCTACTAAGTTTACGGCAACTTCTGTATCTGTTTGAGATTTGAAATCAACGTCACTTAAGAATTCTTTTTTCAATTCGTCATAGTTTTCAATTACGCCGTTGTGCACTAATGTGAAACGACCTGATTGTGATTGGTGAGGGTGAGCGTTGTTTTCTGTCGCTGGTCCGTGTGTTGCCCAACGAGTATGCCCAATCCCTGCAAATGCTGGAATTTCTTCATCCACTGCATCACGAAGATTTTGAATACGTCCAACACGTTTTACTAATTGTGTTGATCCATCTTCGTCCATAATAAATAATCCTGCTGAGTCATATCCACGATACTCAAGCTTTTCTAATCCGTTTAACACTACAGTTTGAATTCTGTCGTGTCCAATACATCCTACGATTCCGCACATAATTTTTAACTCCTTTTATAAGAGGTCCTAATTGGCGCCTCTTCTTATTGTAATTTTTGATTATGTTTCTGGTGCCGTTTCAATTTTGTCATTCCCTTGCGAAAATGGTTTGTATGAAACTGTAGACTGCACTGCCTTGAGTCATCCGCCGAGTATTTCGATAAACTCATTCCTCGTCACCTGTTTTTCAACAGGCCTGGCGCTATCCTTGTCGCTTCCTTTCAAAGCTTTCATAAATTTTCAGAAACATGTACATCATAACCGATGAGCAATCCAAAAACAACTAATTTTCCTTTTTCATAACCTTTTCCATACCAAAACTTAACGCCACCCCTCCTCAAACCGCACTCCTATCGCATTTCTTGGCACCAATCCCATAAGTACCACTTCCCCAAACTTTCCTAACTCTTCATTATTAAAGCTTTGAAACTTTTGTGTCTTTCTCCCCCTGCACGAATGAAGTTGTTAGCCATGAAAAGCACACCCCCTGTCCTATCTTCCCTCCCTCTCAATGAGAATACCAGTTTGTCGTGAGTGGTGAAAGGCACACATGATGTTCTGTCTCATTCTCTGCTAAACTATTCAAAAAAATAGCTATTAACCGGGGTTTGGATTCTATAATAGCAATAATAGCGAGTGTACTCGAAACGAATTACTGCCTCTGGGGATTTTATTCCCTAGAGGCAGTTTGAGAGTCGAGAGGAACTGAGACCTTAGGCTCAGTCCGGTACAGCTATTATCGCTATTATGAAGATATCCAAAAACCTTCGGTTAATAGCTTTGAGTCTTTTATGAAATTGAATAGTTTGGAGCTTCTTTTGTAATTTGAACATCATGCGGATGGCTTTCTCTTAGACCCGCACCACTCATACGCACAAACTGTGTATTCTCGCGAAGCTCTTCTAAATTATGCGCCCCCACATACCCCATACCAGAGCGCAATCCACCAACCATTTGGAAGATAATATCCGCCGCAGAACCTTTGTAGGCTACACGCCCTTCGATTCCCTCTGGTACGCGTTTGTTCGCTTCGTTTTTCGCTTGGAAGTAACGGTCGCCTGACCCATTTTCCATCGCTGCTAAACTACCCATTCCGCGGTATGTCTTGAAGCGACGTCCTTGGAAGATTTCGAATTCACCTGGAGATTCATCCGTTCCAGCAAGCATGCTTCCTAACATGACCACATGTCCACCCGCTGCGATAGCTTTGGCGATATCTCCTGAGTACTTAATCCCGCCGTCTGCGATGATCGCTTTGCCAAATTCTTTCGCAACCGTTGCGGCATCGTAAATCGCTGTGATTTGCGGAACCCCTACACCGGCAACGACACGAGTTGTACAAATAGAACCAGGTCCGATTCCGACTTTTACAACGTCCACGCCTGTTTCAAATAAGGCACGTGTGCCTTCCCCTGTCGCTACGTTTCCGGCAATCAATGTTGCGTCTGGGAATGTTTCGCGAATTTCTTTAATTTTGCGGATCACACCGGCACTATGTCCATGCGCAGTGTCGATCACGATGGCGTCCGCACCTGCGTCGAGTAATGCTTTTGCGCGTTCAAATGTATCTGAAGTAATCCCCACTGCTGCGGCCACGAGTAAACGTCCGTGTTCGTCTTTAGCGGCATTCGGGAATTCAATCACTTTCTCGATGTCTTTAATCGTAATTAAACCAGCAAGGCAGCCGTTGTCGTCTACTAAAGGAAGTTTTTCGATTTTATGTTTTTGAAGAATCGCTTCGGCATCTTTAAGGGATGTGCCGACTGGAGCTGTTACGAGGTCTTCTTTTGTCATTACTTCGTCAATTAAAATGGAATAATCTGAGATAAAACGTAAGTCACGGTTTGTCAAAATCCCAACGAGGTGACGTGTTTCTAAGTCGTCTACGATTGGAACACCGCTAATACGGTATTTTGCCATGAGGTCTTCGGCATCTTGTACTTTATGGGAAGGTGTTAAGAAAAATGGATTGATGATAACTCCACTTTCTGAACGTTTTACTTTATGAACTTCTTCTGCTTGTTCTGCAATCGACATGTTTTTATGAATGACGCCTAATCCACCTTGACGCGCAATCGCGATCGCCATGGTTGAATCTGTGACAGTGTCCATACTTGCACTCATTAAAGGAATATTGAGACGAATATTTTTGGCTAATTGCACGCGTAAATCCACGTCATTTGGCAAGACATGACTCTCCGCTGGAATTAGTAAAACATCATCGAATGTGTACCCTTCTTTTTGAAATTTTGTTTCCCATTTTGACATAGCTCAAACCTCCAGTGATTGAATTTATTAACGAATAATATACCACTTTTAAAAGAAAAAGCAAGCTTTTCTATAGAAAAACCTGTTAATTCATGGAAGTTTCATCTTTCATTGTTCGTTTTTTAATGAGAGTTTAATTTTTCACAAAAATCCCGCCCAAAGCTTCGGAATTATGCTACACTTATAGTGACAAAGAAAGGATGATTCATGTGAAAAAACAACTCTTACCAGCAGTTGCACTAAGCTTCATTCTCCTTGGCTGTTCGAGCAAGAACACTCCCGCTGAGACAACCACGAGTTCAAAGGCGACTACTGTAGAAACAACGAGCACGACAACAAGTACAACCACAGCAACGGAAACAACGGTTCAAAGTACAGAGGCTTCTTCTGAAGCGACTTCTGCGACTGAAGCTACTACGCAAGCGCAGGCTGCAAGTGGCATGGCTGACCTTTCCCTTGGGTATGACATCATCGTCAATAAAAAACACGCGCTACCGTCGACTTACGCGCCCGGCGAAGATCCAACGGCTGGCCAACAAGTGCGCGCGTTAATTCAACGCATGCAAGAACTCGGCTATCCGATTAGCGACACGTACAGCGGATATCGTTCCTATGAATATCAAACCGAACTCTATAACGACTATGTATCCCGTGAAGGAAAAGCCGCCGCAGACACGTACTCTGCTCGCCCTGGATATAGCGAACACCAAACAGGGCTCGCCTTCGATATTCTCGATACCCATGGAAATCTACTCGATGGACCAGAGTATAGCGACGCCATCCACTGGCTTCATACGCATGCCCACGAGTACGGATTCATCGTCCGATTCCAACCCGGCAAGGAAGCCATCACAGGTTACCAAGCCGAAGCATGGCACCTGCGTTATGTAGGAGACAAGGCAACGGATATTTATAACTCAGGCCTTTCTCTCGAAGAATACTTTGGTGTTGCTGGTGGCGGGTATGAATAGCAGGATGTTAGGGCGAGTGGTCAGCTTTCGACCCTTTACCGAAATTAACGCAAGCGTCCGACAAGGACGTGCGGATAATTGTCGGAAAGGAACGCGAAAGCTACGAGCCAGAACTCAACTATAGGATACGAGGCAGAAAGACAGAAGCAAAAAACGGATTCACAGTGTGAGTCCGTTTTGCTTCGTAGTCTTTCGCCCGCAAAGTTTATTAGACTTTCTTGAATCACGAGTGATGAAAAGAAAGTCAATAAACCACTGCGAAGAGCGCTCAGGAATCAAGCCTTCACAGTGCGAAGTTTTTCAGTCCTGTGAGCCCGAGTTCAACTACACAGAATAACTGCAATAAAAAATGGTTCTATAATTTTTAGGGTTGATGGAAATTTTCCACCAACCCTATTTTAGTGT
>CAUQUY010000010.1:0-34464 GCA_963521405.1 uncultured Streptococcus sp. | reverse complement strand
TACACTAAAATAGGGTTGATGGAAAATTTCCATCAACCCTAAAAATTATAGAACCAAAACTCTTCTTATCATCATAGATAAGAAGAGTTTTTTCGTAAAAATAATGGAGCCGAGGGGAGTCGAACCCCTGTCCAAGTATATCGACACAATCAAATCTACATTCATAGTTTATCTATTTAAGTTTCGCTACCGATTAGCTGATAAACAAGCATCATCTTAAGCTAGTCTGATAATCTCTTATTCACTTAGACAGACGGAAAAGTGAATCGTATCCCACTGGTTATAGGACCTGGACCCGAGCACATGGGCGATGCCGGACAGATCTTAGCTAGCAGTTATTAAGCTGCGAAAGCTAAAGTGTTTGTTTGTTGTTTGTCAGTTATATTTAACTGTAACGTTTTTACGTAGACGTAACCTACGGAATGCATTGAAAGCTCAACCTATACCTGTCGAATCCGTAACGACCCCGTATAAAGAAAAGCCTAGACTTACGCCTAGACTCTCATTGTAACAAAGTTCAGTTGTACTTGCAAACCTTTATTAATCGTGCATTTTTGTAGGAAGCATCTCATATGGTTCTTCTTTGGCTTCCTTACGAAGTACAAAGTGGTTTGTTTGATTGAGTGCTTTTAAGTGGAATTTACCATCTGAATACTCAACGATATTGAGAGATGCATTTCCGATTAGTTCTGACAGTTGGAAGTCAGGAATTAACTCATGAAGCATATTTCGAATTGTAATTCCATGGCTCACGATAAGAATATTTTGATTTTGGTCACGGTGCTTATTGATTACTTTTAGTAACCCTTGTTCTACACGTAACCAAAACTCCATAAAGTTTTCTCCAAGGTGGTCTGGATCTAATTCTTTTAATCCGTTTAATTCTTCTTGGATATTACGTCCACCTAAGTCGTCAAAATTGCGATGTAATTTCTTGTAGAGTTCGCCCCAAAGCTCACCAGCATCTTTTCCTTCTAAGCTTCCGAAGAATACTTCGCGGAACTCAGGCATCATTTCAATCGTGAGGTTTTCACGATTTGGATGATCTCTAAGGAAGAGTTGAGCGGTTTCGACAGTTCTTCTTAAGTCGCTTGTATAAACAGCGTCAAAATGAACGTCTTTCATTCCCAAACCAGAACGAATAGCATCTAGGCGTCCTTCTTTTGTTAGAGGAGTATCTGACCATCCTTGCATACGATTGTAGCGGTTAAAGATGGTTTCTCCATGTCTCATGAAATACAATGTTACACCTTTTTTCGTCATAAAATGACCTCCGTTCTTGTTCTTATATCTATTGTAAACCGTTTCTTATAAAAATGCTATTTTAAAATGAAGCTTGGCCAAGAAAATATCCGAATGCTACACAGGCGAGGCCACCTACTAAACTAATAGCCATATATAAAAGAGCGAGTGGAGTATCTCCATTTTGAATTAATTGAAGAGACTCTAAGCTGAAAGTGGAGAAGGTCGTAAAGCCACCACAAACACCTGTTATAAGGAGTAGTTGATCGCCTTCAAACCAATGGGATTGCTGAAATTTAGCACTCAGAAATCCGATGACTAGCGATCCTAATAAGTTGATGAATAGTGTTTTAATGGGAAGAGCATGCTGCAGAGGGAGCTGTGATATTAAATAGCGTAAAATCGCTCCAATGGCACCGCCGATTCCGACATAGAGTAGTGACATAGTATCCTTCTTTCTTAATTGAATAGTTTTATTATACCCGAAATTGGGAAAAAAGAAAAAGCTGGAATAAATCCAGCTTTATGATTATTTGAAGAATAAGCTTCCGAGAACGATAATTCCAAGAACGATACGGTACCAACCGAATGCTTGGAAGTCGTGGTGTTTGATGTATTTCAATAAGAATTTGATTACGAATAGAGATACAACAAATGAAACGACAGAACCGACTAATAAAATCACGAATTCAGCTAATGAGTAGTGGAATCCGAATTTCAATAATTTTAATCCGCTCGCACCGAACATGATTGGAATCCCCATGAAGAATGAGAATTCAGTTGCGATTGAACGGCTTGTTCCGACTAATAAACCTCCAAGGATTGTTGAACCTGAACGGCTAGTACCTGGAACAAGTGCTAAACATTGGAAAAGACCAATTTTAATAGCTGTCATGAAGTCTAATTCTTTGAAGTCATTAATTTTTGGTTCCACATTTTTATGTGCACGTTCGATGTAGATGAACGCAATCCCGTAAACGATTAGGGCTAATGCAATAACGATTGGTTTGTTGAAGTAGTCATCCATAAAGTCATCAAGAATGAACCCAAGAATCACAGCAGGGATACATCCAATAATTACCTTTTTCCAAAGACTAATCGTTTCGATAAACTCTTTACGGTTTTTACTTTTTGCAAATGGGTTTAATTTGTTGAAATACACAAGGACAACCGCCATGATGGCACCAAGTTGAATGACAACGTTGAACATTTCTTGGAATTTAGCAGATACGTCTAATTGAATAATTTCGTTCACTAAAATTAAGTGACCTGTACTACTAATTGGTAGCCATTCAGTAACGCCTTCGATAATTCCTAAAATAATAGTTTTAATAATCTCGATAAGATTAAGCATTTTTCCACTCCTTTATAAAGTCTGCTAACAACGATTATACTGCTTTCTGGCAAGGATTACCACAATAAACAAGAAAGTCTCTTCAAAAATAAGAAGAGACTTTAAACTAAGTTCTATTGAGGTACGACACAAACAACTTCTGGTGCGTAGAAATCCTTTTGAAGTAGTGTGAGTTGACCAGTTTCTAAGTCGCGTTTGAATAGCGTTAAGTTGTCTGATTCTTGGTGGCCCACAACGATATAAGCTTCATCGTAACTTAAGTGGAAATCACGAGGAACCGAACCATAGCTATCAACAGTTTGAACGAGTGTGAGTAATCCGCTTGTGGCATCGACTGAGAATGTGTATAACGCGTCGAATCCACGGTTTGAAGCATAGAGGAATCGTCCATCTCGAGTGATGCGGATGGCGCCACCCCAAGCTTGTTGATCTTCGGTCATTAAAGCAATTTTATCTAGGTTTGTAAAAGTTCCGTTTTCTTTATCGTAAGAGAGCACTTCAACGGTCGCATCCAGTTCGCAAATCAGATAAGCGATTGGAAGTGTTGAGTGAAAGGCTAAGTGACGAGGACCGCTTCCGGCTTTCGTTTTATATTGGGTCACTTCTTCTAATCCTTCTTCTGTACGTTTGTAAGTAAACACCGTATCAATTCCGAGGTCACAAACAACAATCCATTTTTCGTCTGGTGTGTAATCGGTATAGTGAACATGTGGAGAAGCTTGGTTTGCGTGAACGCTAGATCCTGTATGGACTTTCTTATCGATTGAAGTAAATGATTTTGCCTCTTTATCGTAGTGATATAATTCCACGAAACCACCGTGATAATTGGCTGTTAGCACATCTCCTGTTTTTTCGTTATAACGAATATAACAAGGGACGGCTTGTTGATCATCGTAGCTTGCTAATGGTTCTACTGGAGAAGTTTTTGCATTATTTGCTGAAATTCCGCAAAGTTCGTCTCCTTTTCCAACAGCGAATAATAATTGGTTGTTCTTTGAGTAAGAAAGATACGTTGGATTATCGATAGTTGCTTCTAATGTAAGAGATTCTAGTAGTTCAGTTTCTTTGTTAAGAGTGACAGAGTAGACTCCTTTACTATCGCGTTTTGTATAAGTTCCTAAATAAAATTTTTCATTCATACGATTCCCTCCGAATCACAATATAAAATAATTATACAATTTTTTGTAAAATCTAATCAAATGTTAATCATAGAGGACAAAAATATGATACACTAGAGGAAAATGTGATAAGGAGGAATTTTATGAATAATAAACCTGAAAATCAAGGGAGAACTTGGTTTTGGAAATGGTTTTTAGATAATCAATTAGTGACAGGATTGCTTATTTTATTGTTGCTCCTTGTTAACTTAATTTTATTCTCTCAAACATCGTACTTATTGAATCCAATTAAAGGATTTATCTCTGCTATTGGGGTGCCAGTTGCTTGTGGTGCGGTGATTTACTATTTAGTAAAACCAATCTATGATTTTCTAGTAAGTAAAAAAGTGCCAAAAGGAATTGCAATTTTAGCAGTAATGCTAGGTGTTGTGTTAGTGTTTGTAATGATCGTGACAAGCTTAGTTCCGATTATTCAAAAGCAATTATTAGACTTAGTTTCTCAACTGCCTTACTACTATCAAATTATTAGTGATCAAGTTGAAAAGTTCATGCAATCAAGTTGGTTTACAGCGTTGCAAGAACAATTTAACACGATTAATATGGATTTCATCCAATCGATTACAGAACGTCTCAACGGGGTGTTAAATCTTACTTTTAGCGGGATTGGTAGTGTAGTCGGAATTGTTGGTGATATTGTGATTACGCTAATGACAATGCCAGTTATTCTTTATTATCTATTGAAAGATGGAAATAAAGTCATTCCTTCGATTACACGTTTATTCCCGACTCGCTCTCAACATAAAATTAGCGTGATGTTACATGAAATGAACCAACAAGTCAGCTCATATATTCGTGGCCAAATCTTAGTTGCGATTTTTGTTGGGATTACTTATACCATTGGATATTCGATTATCGGATTACCATATGGGGTAACAATTGGGATGATTGCAGGAGTATTAACGATTATTCCATATATCGGGTCAATTATCGGATTAGTTCCAGCGTTTATTATTGCTTTTGTTACAAATCCATCGCTAGCGCTTCAAGTGTTTTTAGTGTATGTCATTGAACAATTGATCGAAAGTCGTTTACTTCAACCATTAATCCTCGGTTCATCACTCAAGATGCATCCAGTAACGATTTTAGTGATTTTACTAGCTGCTGGTAAAATGTTTGGGCTAACAGGATTGTTAATCGCAGTCCCTGTTTATGCAGTAGTTAAAGTATTTGTAACGCACTTCTTTGCATGGTATAAAGACTATTCTGGTTTATATTACACTCCCGAAGAGGAAGTTGAAGAAATCATTGAAGTTGTTATAACAGAAGAAAATTAAACCGAATCTCTCTTACGAAACGTAATGTTTAGTAAGGGAGGTTTTTTTATGCTTTTTGCGATTGGTGTTCTTGGAGCCGTTATTGGTAGTTTTGTGAATGTAGTCAGTGTGAGAGAAGCGAAAGGGGAAGATTTTGTTCACGGAAGATCCTATTGCCCTCATTGTCAACATTCACTACATGCACTGGATTTAGTACCGATTCTTTCTTATCTCTTTTTACGTGGAAAGTGTCGCTATTGTAAACAGTCGATTTCTGTACGGTATTTCTTAGTAGAGATAGTATTTACAGTCTTGTTTATTTTAGTAGCACTTTTGAAGCAACCTACGGATATTGTAGGGTACTATTTTTGCACAATGTGTATGCTAATAGCATTGATGGATGTGGATTCGTATGAAATAGATTTGCGCTTGTTATTAGTTCTAACAATGGTTGGTTTTTCTATCAGACTAGATGCAGTAGAGGGCGTAATATTGTCAATGGTGACTGGTCTCATTTTATACATCACGGTTTATGGAGTTGGCAAATGGATTTGGAAAGAAGAAGTTTTCGGCATGGGAGATGTTTATTTTTTAGCAGCTTTAGGCCCTTATTTTTCAACAAGTCAAATTCTCTTTATAGGCCTCTTTTCGTTTGTCATTGGCGGAGGAGTGGTGATCGGCTGTATGATTCTATCGAAAAGAAATCAGTTGTATGCAAAAATTCCTTTTGCTCCCTTTATTAGTATTAGTGCTCTATGGACTTATTTATTCTCTATTCAATGGTTTTAACTTCATTTTAAGAAATCGAGATATGATAAATACAATCTAAGAGAGAGCAATAAATAGATTGGAGTGTCTTTTGTATAAGCACAAATGTTTATAGTATATGGAAAAACTTTTGACAGAATAGTAGATGATTGTGTATCATAGTCGCTATATTGGAAGAGAATTGAGGGAAGATATGAATCAGTTTGTGGAGAAATTAAAAAATATAAGTTTAATCAATCGAATTATTATCGGGATGGCAATTGGAATTCTTCTTGGAATCACAGTGCCGCAATTCACAGTATTTGGAATGCTTGGAACAGTTTTTGTGAATGCCTTAAAAGCTATTGCACCATTACTAGTATTCTTCATTGTAATGAGTGCACTCGCTCAGCATAAAGAAGGGCATGAAACGAATATGAAATCCATCGTGATTTTATACTTATTTGGAACATTTGCAGCAGCTCTGGTTGGGGTAATTGCTAGTTATGCATTCCCAATCACGATGACGCTTGGTGAAGGTGCAACAGAAGTAGCCGCACCTCAAGGTATCGCAGCGGTGTTGCAAGCTCTTATTTTAAAAATTGTAGATAATCCACTCAATGCCATTATTTCAGGAAACTACATTGGTATCTTATCTTGGGCAGTATTGTTTGGAATGGCATTTAGAAAAGCCGACGAATCTGTAAAAAACATTTTAAGTCAAGTAGCAGATGCGACAAGTCACGTTGTTAAAATTGTGATTAGCTTTGCACCGATTGGGATCATGGGACTTGTATTTACAACAGTATCTGAAAATGGGATAGGTGTGTTTGCTAACTATGGTGGACTAATCCTTGTTCTAATTGGAAGTATGTTCTTCGTTGCTCTGGTTGTAAACCCAGCAATTGTATACTTTATGATTCGTGAAAATCCATTTCCGCTTGTATTCCGTTGCTTGAAAGAGAGTGGAGTAACAGCCTTCTTCGTTCGTAGTTCTGCAGCGAATATTCCAGTAAATATGCAACTATGTAAAGATTTAAGACTTGATGAGGATAGCTATTCTGTATCGATACCTCTAGGAGCAACCATTAACATGGCTGGGGCAGCTATTACCATTACAGTGCTTACGCTAGGAGCAGTAAATACATTAGGAATTCAAGTAGATTTCATTACAGCGCTCATCTTAAGCGTGTTATCAACGATTGCAGCTTGCGGCGCTTCTGGTGTTGCTGGAGGTTCACTCTTATTAATTCCTGTAGCATGTAGCTTGTTCGGTATTTCAAATGATATCGCGATGCAAGTTGTTGGAGTGGGGTTCATCATCGGTGTGATCCAAGATTCTTGTGAGACAGCATTGAACTCTTCAACAGATGTATTATTTACAGCTGCAGCAGAATTCCGTCAATGGAAAAAAGAAGGAAGACAGATTTCTGTTTATCCTAATGCTGAATAGAAAAAATAACCCGTGTAACATTTTTGTTACACGGGTCTTTTCGTTTATGCATTTTTTGAACGTTGACGTTCAGCCGCTGTTTCGATAATACGATCAGCTAAATGTTGGTTTCTCACTAGGATTGGGCCATGGAAGTATGAGCAGAATACATTTTTATAATGACATCCTTCGACATGATCTTCTTCGTTATTTCCGTAGCCTTTTACAACTTTACCAAGTGGCTTCATATTTTTACCAAGATACGTTCTACCGATATGGTTTTCGTATCCTAAATACATTTCCCCAAATTCTTCATTGACGATTTCAACATCACCGATTAAACGATTTGGGAATTGTCCGTTTGTATATACGTCAATGGCGCTAATTCCGTTTAGACGTTCGCCGCTTGCATTCACGTAGTAGCGACCGAGTAATTGGAAGCCTCCACAAATCGCAACGACAACACCATTATCTTCGATATATTGGATGAGGGCCTCTTTTTTATTTTGAAGGTCTTTAGCAACAACGGTTTGTTCAAAGTCTTGACCACCGCCAAACATTACGATATCAAAGTCGTCAGAGTTAAAATCTTCTTCTAAACTAATTAAAGTTGTTTCTACTTCGTACCCTAATTTTTTCGCACGGTGTTGCAACATGAGTAAGTTTCCATTATCACCATACGTATTCATTAAGTTTCCATATAAATGACAGATTCTTAATTTCATCCGTTCATCCCTTCCTTAAGGTATCCTTCTTTAGCAAAGTCTTTACGTAAGTCGAGTAGAGCAGTATAGGTTGCTAGTACATTGACTTTCTTCGTTGGAGCTTTGCGAATCCAATCGATTAATTCCGCATTTGTTTTAAAGACTTTCATATTTTCAAAACCGGCAACTTCCATACGAACGCCGAGGTCTTCAACACGGATACCACTAATGGCTGTATCGACAGCATTCAAGGCGTGTAGTCCTTCGAAATCGCCATCCCAAATCCAGCTCACATCTTGACCATCGGCTGGGTTATCGTTTAAGAGAACACCTAAACTAAATGGTTCTTTTTCGTAACTTAAGAGTTGAACGATTTGGTTAAATCCAACAGGGTTTTTAATTAAGTTCAACATTACATCTTTGTCTTCAACAGTAAATGTTTCTTGACGACCGAAAACGCGTTGAGCTTTTGAGAAGCCTTCTTGGATTTCTTCAGTAGAAAGGCCAAAGAATTTTGCTGCAGAGTAGGCTGCTAATGCATTGTAAATATTGTAAAGTCCAGCAATTGGAATTGAGAACGTTGTACCGTCGATATCAAATGAAGAACCTGTTAGAGATAATTCATTTAGTGCAGTGACTGCATAATTCAATTCAGGACGTTTGAAGTCGCATTTTGGACAATAGTATTTACCAAGGTTGCTATAAGTAATGCTCTTATAATGCAAGATTGATTGGCAATGTGGGCAAAGAACACCATCAGTATTGTAGTGTGCCATCATTTCGCTATCTTCAGCATTGTTGAATCCGAAATACTCACGAGGATTTGGAGTATCAACACTATTAAAAATAGGAGCGTCGCCATTTGCTAAAATCGTTGCACTTGGTGCAAAAGCAGCACCCTCCAGCATTAATTGGTATGTTGTATAAATTTCTCCAAAACGATCCATTTGGTCACGGAAAATATTCGTGAAGACAAATAATTTTGGTTCAATATATGGAGTGATGTGACGAATCGTTGCTTCATCCACTTCAAGAACGGCGATATTCTTTTCGCCAGCTTTTGGTGAGTGATTTAAAAACGTTGAAACAATCCCTTGAGTTAAGTTAGCTCCAGTAGGATTTGTTAAAATGTTTGGATATTTTTGTTTTAATAATTGAACAATCAGAGAAGTTGTTAAAGTTTTCCCGTTTGTCCCGCTGACGATAATGACATCGTAGTTTTCAGCGAGTGATTTTAAAATATTTGGATCGATAGCATGAGCTACTTTCCCTGGCAGGCTACTACCGCCTTTTGTAAAAGTCTTCAGAGCCCAGCGAGTAAATCTACCAGCTCCTAAGGCAACTTGTGTTCTAAGATTCAATTTAGACGATCCTTTCCGTTAATATACTTAACTATTGTAGCATATTTTCATGAAAAGTGGTTTATAAAAACGTTTTTAAAATTTTATTAAAATTGTTTGTGGAAAATCGCCTGAAATAACGGTTTTTCTTTGCACAAAGGTACCCATTTATCGTAAGATATTAAAGGTATAGTTTAGCAATTGGAGGGATAAATGTGGCACAATTGTTTTTTAAATATGGTGCAATGAATAGCGGAAAATCAATCGAAATTTTAAAGGTTGCACATAATTATGAAGAACAAGATAAACCGGTTTTATTATTTACGAGTGCAATTGACGACCGTGACCAAGTAGGATATGTATCAAGTCGTATCGGAGTAAGACGTGAAGCCATTCCGATTTTTGACGATACACCTATTTACGAAATTGTCGAAGGTCAAGCGGTGAAACCTTATTGTATTTTGATTGATGAATCTCAATTCTTATCAAAACAACACATTCTCGAACTCGCTCGAATTGTTGACGAATTAAATATTCCAGTAATGGCATTTGGACTAAAGAATGATTTCCAAAACGAGTTATTTGAAGGCTCTAAATACTTATTACTCTATGCGGATAAAATCGAAGAGATTAAAACGATTTGTTGGTATTGTCATAAAAAAGCAAGTATGAATATGCGTGTAGTGGATGGTGTTCCAGTGTATACGGGAGAACAAATTCAAATTGGAGGCAATGATGCCTATTATCCAGTTTGTCGTTATCATTATAATCATCCTGGTGAAGAACGCTTATAAGAGAAGATAAAGGAGAAAAGTATGTTCGATCAATTAGATAGTTTTATTATTCGTTATGATGAACTTTCAGAGTTATTAAGTGATCCGGAAGTTATCGGCGATACAAAACGTTTCATGGAATTAACAAAAGAAGAAGCTAACTTACGACCAAAAGTAGAAACGTTCAAACGTTATCAACAAGTGGTTGAAGAAATTAGCGATACAGAGGAAATGCTTGGTGAAAGCTTAGATGCTGAAATGGCAGAAATGGCTAAAGAAGAATTAAGTGCCCTCAAAAAAGAAAAAGTAGAATTAGAAGATAAAATCAAATTCTTACTGTTACCAGAAGATCCAAACGATGGCAAAAACATCATCATGGAAATCCGTGGTGCAGCTGGTGGAGATGAAGCTGCACTCTTTGCGGGAGATCTTTTGAATATGTATCAAAAATACGCTGAAGCACAAGGATGGCGTGTAGAGGTGATGGATGCCAACGTTACAGGTATCGGTGGTTATAAAGAAGTTATTTTAATGATTACAGGAGATAACGTCTTCTCTAAATTAAAATATGAATCAGGTGCGCACCGTGTACAACGTGTTCCATCAACTGAATCTCAAGGACGTGTGCATACTTCAACAGCTACAGTCGTAGTAATGCCTGAAGCAGAAGAAGTAGAAATTGAATTAGAAGATAAAGATATTCGTGTGGATATTTACCATGCATCAGGTGCCGGTGGACAGCACGTTAATAAGACTGCCTCTGCCGTACGTTTAACGCACTTGCCAACAGGAATTGTTGTTGCTATGCAAGATGAACGTTCACAATTGAAAAACCGTGAGAAAGCGATGAAAGTATTGCGTGCGCGTGTATACGACAAGATTTCTCAAGAAGCGCAATCTGAATATGATGCAAACCGTAAGTCTGCAGTAGGTACAGGGGACCGTTCTGAACGTATTCGTACGTACAACTTCCCACAAAACCGAGTTACAGACCACCGTATTGGTTTAACACTTCAAAAGTTAGATCAAGTGTTAGCTGGAAAAATTGATGAAATTGTCGATGCTTTAATTCTTTATGATCACACAGAAAAATTGGAGCAATTAAATAATGGAAACAACTAATCCAACAAACCAAGAAGTCCTCGTTAGGGCTTCTTGTTTTTTAGAAGAAAAACAACAGAAATTAGGACGCGAAGAATGCCAACATCTTGTAAGAGAATTAATGCTTTTCAAGAATCAATGGACCCTGTCGCAATTTCTGTTGAATTTACGACAAGAGGCTACGGTGACTTTTGAAGACTTAGAACCTGAGTTGCTACGCTTAAGTGAGTTTGAACCCTTGCAGCAAATTACAGGAGTTGCAGAATTTCTAGGGGAAGAATTTATGGTCACAAAGGACACTTTAATTCCTCGCCCGGAAACAGAAGAACTTGTCTTAAAAGCTCAAACATTTTTAGAACAGTGCCCTGTTGGGAAAGTTCTAGAAATCGGTGTCGGAACAGGATGCATTATTTTGAGTCTGGAAAGACTTGTTAGACGTCATCATTATAAGGGGTGCGATATTTCAGAAGAAGCACTCGTTGTTGCTAAGAAGAATCGAGAGAAGTTCAATCTTCTAACTGAATTGTTTTACAGCGATGTGTACAGCAACGTACCGCCTGAAAAGTTTGAGTGTATTATTAGTAATCCACCATATATCGCTTATTCAGAAGAAGCATTAATGGATGAATCAGTGCGACGTTATGAGCCAACTCAAGCATTATTTGCAGAAAATGAGGGGCTAGCGATTTACGAAAAGATTGCTAACCGACTAGAAGAATTTTTAACAGATAGTGGACAAGCCTTTTTTGAAATTGGATTTAACCAAGGCGTAAGTGTACAACGAATTTTTAGGGAAGCTTGTCCAAATCGAGAAGTAACAATTCATAAAGATATTGCAGGTATGGACCGAATGATTATTGTGAGTGGAAAGGAGGCGCAGTAATGGAAACACAAATTTTTACAAAAGAGAACTTAGATATTGCAGCTAAAGCTTTGCAACAAGGAGAAATTGTTTCTTTCCCAACGGAAACGGTGTATGGATTAGGTGCAATCGCAACAAGCCAAGAAGCGGTGTTAAAAGTCTTTGAAGCCAAAGGACGTCCAAGTGATAATCCACTGATCGTTCATATTAGTGACATCCAGCAGATGACTTCAACTGTAGAAGGAGTTCCTGAAATTGCGCTGACCTTAGCGAAGGCTTTTTGGCCAGGACCACTGACGATGATTCTAAAGGCGAAACCAGGAATTTATGCACCAGCCTTATCCGCTGGGCTCCCAACAGTTTCATTCCGTATGCCAAATCATCCGTTAACATTAGAGTTAATCACGAAGGTAGGAATTCCGCTTGTGGGGCCGAGTGCGAATCTTTCAACAAAGCCAAGTCCAACGAAAGTAGAACATGTATTTGAAGATATGAATGGTCGTATTCGTGGAATCGTTGACGGTGGTTCATCTACTGTTGGTGTGGAGTCGACGGTGATTGATTTAACTAATGATGAAGGCCCAGTGATTTTAAGACCGGGTGTCATTACAAAAGAACAAATTGAAGCGGTCATTGGGCCTATTCAATCTACAGTCAAAACGACAGCAGGAGAGCGTGAAGTACCCAAATCTCCAGGGATGAAATATCGTCATTACGCACCAAAAACACCAGTGTTTGTTGTTGACGGAACGGTTGAAGCTTTTGAAGAAACTATCCATAAATACAAAGTACAAGGAAAAACAGTGGGTGTGATGGCTCGAAACGCTATTGTAGATGCCTTTGAGAATAAAGTTGAAGGTACTTACAAGATGGGGACGAGCGTGGACGATATGAACCGTGCGTTATTTGATGCACTGCGCACATTGGACCACTTAAAATTAGATGTTATTTTAGCCGAGTCTGCTCCAGAAGTAGGAGTAGGAATCGCGTATATGAACCGTTTGAAAAAGGCGGCATCCACCGTTCTTTAAGAGAACTCATAGCTTTTCTACAAAACGTGATAATGTGATAAAATAGAAAGGTAAGAATAGAAAGGGGTAGTTGAATGAGTCAATTTACAGAAGATAAAATCATCTTTGAGACGATTGAAAAAGAACTTCATCGTCAGCAACAAGGGATTGAATTAATTGCATCAGAAAACTTCGTATCTGAAGGAGTTTTACGTGCACAAGGAAGTATTCTAACGAATAAATATGCAGAAGGGTATCCAGGACGTCGCTACTATGGCGGATGTGAATATGTGGATGTCATCGAGCAATTAGCGATTGATCGTGTAAAAGAATTGTTTGGTGCAGAATATGCCAATGTTCAACCACACTCAGGTTCTCAAGCAAATATGGCTGCATATCGTGCGCTAGTGAAGAAAGGCGATAAGATTTTAGGGATGGACTTAAACCATGGGGGTCACTTGACTCACGGAATGGGAGTAAACTTCTCTGGACAAGATTATCAATTTGTTTCTTATGGAGTAAATCCAGAAACAGAAACTATTGACTACGATGAATTAGAACGTATTGCTAAAGAAGAAAAACCACAATTAATCGTGGCTGGAGCTTCAGCGTACCCACGTGAGATTGACTTCAAACGCATTAGTGAAATTGCTAAAGAAGTTGGAGCTTACTTTATGGTGGATATGGCCCATATCGCTGGTTTAGTCGCTAAAGGGGCTCATCAAAATCCAGTTCCTTATGCCGATGTTGTAACATCAACAACACATAAAACATTACGTGGACCACGTGGCGGTTTAATTTTAGCAAAAGAAGAATTCGGCAAGAAATTAAACAGTGCGATTTTCCCTGGAATCCAAGGTGGCCCCCTAGAGCACGTGATTGCTGGTAAAGCAGTTGCATTCCATGAAGCTCTTCAACCAGCATTTGGTGAGTATATCGAGCAAGTCGTGAAAAATGCTAAAGCTATGGCGCAAGTGTTTGAAGGAACAGCGATTCGTGCGATTTCAGGTGGTACAGATAACCATCTATTACTCCTCGATATTAAAGATACTGGATTAAACGGTAAAGAAGCGCAAGAATAACTCGACACTGTTGGAATTACAGTGAATAAAAATGCCATTCCATTTGATACATTACCACCTGTTAAAACAAGTGGAATTCGTGTCGGAACGGCAGCTGTTACAACACGTGGTTTCGATGAGGCTGCGGCGAAAAAAGTAGCTGAGTTAATCCTTACAACATTAACACATCCTGAAAATGAAGAAGTATTAAACACGGTTCGTCAAGAAGTGAAACAGTTGACGGAAACTTTCAAATTATACGCTTAACGAAGTAAATGTAAAGGTTTGTTTCAGATTATGAAAATAATAATAAGTTTTCAAACTGAGACTAGATATTTAACTGGTTTTTAGGTAAAATAATAGAAGTGACACTAATGTATTGGAAGGAGAATGACAAATGGGTAAATTTCACGTACTTGATCATCCGTTAATTCAACATAAATTGACAATGATTCGTCAAAAGGATTGTGGAACAAAAGTTTTCCGCGAAGTTGTAAACGAAATTTCAATGCTAATGGCTTATGAGGTTTCTAGAGATCTGCCTCTTGAAGATGTAGAAATCGAAACTCCACTTGTTAAAACAACATTGAAAACATTAGCTGGTAAAAAAGTTGCTATCATTCCGATTCTGCGAGCAGGACTTGGAATGGTTGATGGAATTCTCGAATTAATCCCAGCAGCCAAAATTGGGCATGTTGGTATGTATCGTGATCATGACACATTGCAACCTGTTGAGTATTTCGTGAAGTTGCCTTCAGATATTTCTGAAAGACAATTGTTTGTCGTTGATCCTATGTTAGCAACTGGGGGATCTGCAGTAGCTGCTATTGACGCACTGTTGAAGCGTGGTGCACAACCTAGCTCAATTAAATTTTGCTGTCTTGTAGCTGCTCCAGAAGGTGTAGAAGTTCTACGTAAAGCCCACCCAGATATCGACATTTACGCAGCAGCGTTAGATGAAAGATTAAATGAACATGGATACATTCTTCCAGGATTAGGAGATGCTGGAGATCGTTTATTCGGAACCAAATAATAAATTTATATAGTCAACGCTTTTGCGATAGACTATTGCCACCAAATCTGACAATAATCACCGTACTGAGCGTAAAACTCAAAGTATAGGATTATTGTCAGTTTTTTTATTTGGTGTAAAGGAGGGGAAATAAGAAACATGGAAGCAACGCCAAAAGTGGTTGAGATTTTTGGATTGTCGTTTTCAGTTCCGATTTTGATTTCATGTGGGGTTAGTGTTTTACTAATCACATTGTTTACAATTTTTGCCTCAAGGAAGGTTTCGATGAAGCCTGGTAAGTTGCAAAATGCTTTAGAAGCTCTTATGGACTTCACGAAGGGTATTGTAAACAGTGCAGTTGATGAGAAAACAGCACAAACGTATTATTTATACATTTTCTCACTGTTTTCTTTTGTACTAGTCGCCAATATGGTTGGGCTAATTATCTTTATTCACTATGAAGATAACAGCTATTTTGCCAGTCCAACAGCTAGCCCGATAGTATGTTTAGCCTTAGCGCTAATGACAACATTAATCGCACATTATTCTGGTGTACAGAAGATGGGACTCAAAGGATATATTCAACATTCTTACTTAAGTCCGATGTCGATAATGCTCCCAATCAAATTGATTGAAGAGTTTACGAACACAATTACGTTGGCATTCCGTCTCTACGGAAATATTTATGCCGGCGAAGTGTTATTAGGATTGATTGTGATGTTCTCATCCGCAGCAGGACTAATAACCTATATTCTTGCAATTCCACTAGGAGTAGTATGGCAAGGATTTTCAGTGGTAATTGGAGCTATTCAAGCGTACGTATTCTGTACGTTGACAATGGTTTACATCTCACATAAAGTAATGAAACATTAATTTTTAAGAAATGAGGAATTTATAATGACAGAATTAGCAGCAGCAATCGCAGTAGCAGGAGCAGCTTTAGCAGCAGCCTTTGGTAACCAAGCAGTTATCGTAAAAACAATTGAATCAATGACACGCCAACCAGAAATGAGCAATGAATTACGTTCAACAATGTTCATCGGAGTTGCCTTAATCGAAGCGATGCCAATCTTCGCTGTATTAATCGCTCTTATCCTTGTATTCGTTAAATAATCCAACAAATGGAATTATTGTCGCAAAGGAGGGGTGAGAGATGTTTGAAGTAATGTTATCAGGTAATGTCAGTACAGTTTTAGGCGATACTTTAGTCGTATTAATTTCAATGACGTTGTTACTATTCTTGGTGAAATTCTTTGCTTGGGATAAAGTAAATGCCATGTTAGAAGCACGTCGAGATAAAATTGCTAAAGATTTAGATGAAGCTGCTGAGAAAAGAAAATCAGCGGAAGAAATTCAGGCTAATGCCAACGAAATTATTCATAACGCAGAAGTGAAAGGTAGCGAAATCTTAGATAACGCTCGTGAAGCAGCTTCAAAAACGCAAGATGAAATGATTAAAGAAGGTAAAGATGTGGTCTCTCGCATGAAAGCAGATGGACAACGTGAAGTCGATTCAATGAAACAACGTGCCATTGCGCAAGTGCAAGATGATATTGTAGACCTATCGGTTCAACTTGCTAGTCAAATTCTTGAAAAAGAAGTGACAAAAGAGAAGCATCAAGAAGTAATCGAAGCCTTCATTAAGGGGTTGGAAAATAATGGTTAAATATCATAAAGATATCGTTAAAGAAGCCAGCCATTTCTATGCAAAGGCAAAATTCGAAGGTCACTTAGAGCAAGTGACGAATGAACTCCAAGCAATTTTAGCAGGAATTCAAAACACTTCGACGTTTAGACAGATGATGCATTTAGAGCATGTCTCTTATGACAAAAAGTTATCTGTATTAGAATCAGCATTTGGACATTTATCAAAAGAAACACAAGAGTACTTAGCAACATTCCCGTCTGAAGATGGTTCGATGAATATTGTAGAAGCACTCGAAGCGTTCTTAGATATTTACAATGCTAATAAATTAGAGATTGTTTCTGCGATTCCTTTAACGAATGAGCAGATGGATCGTATTGCAACTGCATTCCAAAATAAAACACATAAAGAATTTGATTCTTGGGTGAACACTGTAGATCCTTCAGTGATTGGAGGCGTTCAAATTAAGACAAAAGAGTATTTATTAGATGGAACGATTGCAAACAAACTAAAACAATTCAAAGAGAAAATTAGCCAAACAGGATTAAAGAGGTGAGATGGCATAAATGGAAATGAGTAATATTACAGCGAGAATTCGTGACCAAATCGCTTCTTTTGAAACGAAAGAACAAATTGAAGAAATCGGTGAAGTTTCCTTCATCGGGGACGGAATTGCTCGTGTCATCGGTCTTACAAATGTAATGGCTGGAGAATTAGTAGAATTTGAAAACGGCGCCTACGGGATGGCTCAAAACTTAGAAAAAAACGATGTCGGTGTCATCATCTTCGGAGGATATGAAAATATCCATGAAGGAGAACCTGTGAAACGTACAGGACGTATCCTTGATGTTCCAGTAGGAGATGCATTGATTGGTCGTGTTGTGGATGCGTTAGGTCGTCCTATTGACGGTCTTGGTGCCATCGAGACAACAAAAAAACGTCCAGTAGAAAATGAAGCACCTGGCGTTATGCAACGTCAAAGTGTAAAACAATCATTACCTACAGGATTAAAAGTAGTCGATGCTTTAGTTCCAATCGGTAAAGGACAACGTGAGTTAATTATCGGTGACCGTAAAACTGGTAAAACAAGTATCGCGGTAGATACGATTTTGAACCAAAAAGGCAAAGATACATTATGTATTTATGTCGCTATTGGTCAAAAAGAATCTACGGTTAAAGCTCTTGTGGAAACATTAAAACGCTACGGAGCAATGGAATATACAACGGTTGTATCAGCGAGTGCTTCTCAACCAGCACCAATGCTTTATATTGCACCATATGCAGGTACTGCAATGGGTGAAGAATGGATGTATCAAGGACGCGATGTTTTAATCGTGTACGATGATTTATCAAAACAAGCTGCGGCATATCGTGAAATTTCCCTATTACTTCGTCGTCCACCAGGTCGTGAAGCATACCCAGGGGATGTATTCTACTTGCACTCACGTTTACTAGAACGTGCAGCGAAATTAAGTGATGAATTAGGTGCAGGGTCATTAACAGCCTTACCAATCATCGAAACACAAGCCGGAGATATTTCTGCATATATCCCAACAAACGTTATCTCCATTACAGATGGACAAATCTTCTTAGAAAGTGATTTGTTCTACTCAGGGGTACGTCCTGGTTTATCTGCCGGATTATCTGTATCGCGTGTTGGGGGTTCTGCCCAAATTAAAGCGATGAAGAAAGTTTCTGGTACATTACGTATCGACTTAGCAAGTTACCGTGAGTTAGAAGCCTTCACACAATTCGGTTCTGACTTAGATGCGGCAACTCAACAAAAATTAAATCGTGGTAAACGTACGGTTGAAGTCTTGAAACAAGATGTTCACCAACCATTACCAATCGAGTATCAAGTATCGATTTTATTTGCTTTAACACATGGTTTATTAGATGCGATTCCAATCGACCGTATTAAATCATTTGAAAAAGCGTTATATCAACATTTAGAAAGCGAACATAGAGATTTATTGAATGAAATCCGCGATCAACATGTGATTTCGGATGAAGAGAAATTCTACAAAGTGATTGAGAGTTTCAAACAAATTCATTTATTTGAACGTGTTCAATAAGCGTAGAAAGGAGAGGTGACCTGAATGACGGCTTCCTTAAATGATTTAAAGAAGAGAATTGTTTCAACAAAGAAAACAAGTCAAATCACTAGCGCCATGCAGATGGTCTCTGCAGCAAAATTAGCCAAATCAGAGCAAGCAGTGCGTCACTATCAAGACTACGCTCAAAAAATCCGTGAAGTTGTAACTCACTTACTATACGCAAATCACAATAAAGAAGAGGTTGTCGATGAAACGTCGGAGGACGGAGAAGTAGTTACTTCTTTTATCGATTATCACGACTTATTAATTGAACGTCCGGTTAAAAAGACTGGATACTTAGTGATTTCATCTGATCAAGGACTTGCTGGGAGTTACAACTCTTCCATTTTCCAATCAACAAGAGAAATGTTAGAGTTAGACCACCAGTCTAAAGATGAATATGTCATCTTAACGATTGGGGATGCTGCAAGTCGCTTCTTCAAGAAGATGGGAGTCGATGTACGCCTTGAAATTAATGACGTGTCAGATATTCCAACCTTTGAAGAAGTAAGAAAGATTGTGTCAAGTGCGGTCCAAATGTTCCGTGACGGAGAATTTGATGAATTTTACGTTTGCTATAATCACCACGTAAACGCACTTTTATCAAACTACCGTGTTGAAAAAATGTTACCAATTATCGACTTGGACGCGGAAGAAGCAAAAGAGTACGAATTGGATTATATTTTCGAACCAAATAAGGAAATTATTATGGACATCTTGCTTCCACAATATGCAGAATCGCTTATTTACGGAGCCATTATCGATGCCAAATCAGCAGAACATGCTTCTCGTATGACTGCAATGAGAAGTGCAACTGATAATGCTAAAGATTTAATCAGTAACTTAACACAAGATTTGAACCAGAGACGACAAGCGCAAATTACACAAGAAATTACAGAAATTGTCGGTGGAGCAGCCGCTCTGGAAGAACATTAGGATTTTAGAAGGAGGAAAATGGATTGAGAACTGGAAAGATTTTACAAGTTGTAGGGCCAGTTGTAGACGTGGTATTTCCTTTAGAAGAAGGCGTTCCAGATATTCATAATGCATTACAAGTTGTGAAAACAGCAAATGATGGTAGCGAAACAACTGTTACTTTGGAAACTGCTGTAGAATTAGGGGACGGTGCAGTTCGTACGATCGCCATGGAATCTACAGATGGTTTGCAACGTGGCATGAAAGTGGTGGACTTAGGACGCACAATTAGCGTTCCAGTGGGACCTGAAACATTAGGTCGTGTCTTCAACGTTCTTGGAGATACAATCGACTTGAAGGAACCATTCCCAGCAGATTTCACAAGACACGAAATCCATAAACCAGCACCAAAATTTGAAGAATTAAACAGTCAATACGAAATTCTACAAACAGGGATTAAAGTTATTGACCTTTTAGCACCATATCTTAAAGGTGGTAAAATCGGTTTATTCGGTGGTGCCGGTGTAGGAAAAACTGTATTAATTCAAGAATTGATTCATAATATTGCCGAAGAACTTGGTGGTATTTCAGTATTTACAGGGGTAGGGGAACGTACTCGTGAAGGGAACGACCTTTACCATGAAATGCAAGAGTCAGGTGTATCTGCTAAAACAGCGATGGTGTTTGGACAAATGAACGAACCACCAGGAGCTCGTATGCGTGTAGCACTTACAGGTTTAACCATTGCGGAATACTTCCGTGATATGGAAAAACAAGACGTGCTTTTATTCATCGATAACATTTATCGTTTCACACAAGCAGGTTCAGAAGTGTCAGCGTTACTTGGACGTATGCCTTCTGCCGTAGGGTATCAACCAACACTTGCAACTGAAATGGGTCAATTACAAGAACGTATCAGTTCAACTAAAGACGGATCTATTACATCTATTCAAGCAATTTACGTGCCAGCCGATGACTATACTGACCCGGCTCCAGCAACAACATTCGCCCACTTAGATGCAACAACAAACTTAGAGCGTCGTTTAACAGAACAGGGGATTTATCCAGCGGTGGATCCACTTGCTTCAACTTCAAGTGCCCTAACTCCAGAAATCGTTGGGGAAGAACACTATGAAGTAGCGATGAAAGTACAACAAATGCTACAACGTTATCGTGAATTACAAGATATCATTGCCATCTTAGGGATTGATGAATTGTCAGATAGCGAAAAAGTCATTGTAAACCGTGCAAGAAGAATTCAATTCTTCTTATCACAAAACTTCCACGTTGCCGAAGCATTTACAGGACAACCTGGTTCATATGTTCCAATTAAAGATACAGTTCGCGGATTTAAAGGAATTATCGATGGTTTATATGATGATATTCCAGAAGATATGTTCCGTAACGTAGGACCAATCGAAGACGTGATTAAAAAAGCTAAAGCAGCAGGGTTTTATGGAGGAAACTAAAGATGGCTGAACATGAATTACTGGTCGTTGTCACAACACCAGAAGGAAAAGTGTATAACCATCGTTCCTATTCTGTGAGTGCCGATGCAGTCGATGGCGGAATCACCATACTACCGCATCATGCTCCAATCATGCTTCCTTTAAAAATCGGGGCACTTCGAGTGAAACGATTCTTAGAGGATTCACCAACTGATTATATTGCAATCGGTGGTGGAGTTATGGAAGTGCGGGATAATGTCGTAACGATTATTGCCAACGTGGCTGAGCGTGCAAGAGACATTGACGTGACTCGTGCAGAACAAGCTAAAGATAAAGCGGAAAAAGTACTTAGTGACGAATCTCGTTCGAAGAGTGATGTTGAACGTGCGAAAATCGCTTTAAGCAAGGCAATTAACCGTATTGGTGTTTCTAAACATAGAAGAAAATAAATAAGAGAGGATGCAACATCCTCTCTTTTATTGTTAGAACGAAAAACACTAGCAGAGAATTCTGCTAGTGTTTTTTGATTTTATAAGATTTCTTTGATGTATGTCTCGAGTTCTTCTTGAGTCAGAACACCGGCCATTTTTTTAACAATCTTTCCATCTTTATCGACAAAGATCAGGGTTGGAATTTCTGTAATCTCATGATATTTTTGGAAGCTTGAATCAACGTCTGAGTAATAGTTGAGGGATAGAGAATGCTCTTTCAAGTATTTCTTTCCGTTCTCAATCGGTTCTTTCTGACTGATCATCGCTACACCAACAAATTCAACTTTGTCAGCATATTTTTCTTTTAATGTATTTAAAATTGGGAGCTCTTGTTGGCAATCTGGACACCAACTTGCCCATGCATAATAGACGGTTGGTTTTCCGTTAAAGTCTTTTTCAGTTAATTTTTTTCCGCTTGCGTCTTGGAATACGACGTTTGCATCAGCAGGTTTGCTACTTGATGGTAATAAATAAAATGTCGCTAAGCCAACAACAAAAAGAGCTGCAAGAGCCAATAAAAGTTTTTTCATAAAATCCTCTTTCTATTTTTATTCGTGAATATCAAACACGTATTTGTGGCCTTGTGTAAGGCTATGGTAGAATCCTTTACCGTCATATAAGTGGAATACTTGTACGCCAGCAATGTCTTCTTCGTTAGGGTAAACATCTTTTACGAATGGGTTATCTTTAAGAACTTCTTCAAGACGTTCACGACCAATTTCTTTAACAACACCTTCGATACGAATCACTTGGATTAAGTAATCTTCGCTCTTCATAGCAGTAATGGCAACTTTTTGGTTATTTTGTAGTTGTTTGTAGAAGTTTGTTTTTGGACTTGTCATAAAGAAAACGCCTTTTTCGTTTGCAACACCAATATGGATATGACGTGCATGAGGTTGGTTGTTCTCATCAGCAGTCGCAATAACAGCTACATTCATTTCTTCTAAAATACGTAAAATTTCATTGACTTCCATGGTGATTTCTCCTAACTGTTTTCTTTTTATTTTATCACAGATTGCTTTATGAAAGAAGACTTGCGATTTCGTCTCGGATTTGTTCAGGCGTCGTAGTAGGGGCGAAACGTTTTAAAATTGTTCCATCTTTCGCTACGAGGAATTTTGTAAAGTTCCATTTGACCTTTTCGCCGAAAAGACCAGCCGTCTCCTTCTTTAATAAATCAAATAACGGGTGCGTTTCAGGGCCATTCACTTTGACTTTACCAAACATTGGGAAAGTTGTATTGTAAGTTAATTGGCAGTGAGAGAGTGCTTGTTCAGCCGTTAATGGTTCTTGTCCTGCAAATTGATTACAAGGGAACCCAAGAACCGCAAATCCTTGGTCCTTGAATTCTAAATAGAGTTTTTCTAGTCCTTCAAACTGTGGAGCTAGACCGCAACCACTTGCCGTATTTACGATGAGTAGTAATTGCCCCTTATAGTCCTCTAGAGTGGTAAGATCTCCACTGACTGTTAGGACTTCGATTTCATAAATTGACATTCGTTTTCCTTCTTTCTTAAATAAGGCCGTAGTGTTTTAATCCATTAACAATGCCGTTATCTGTATTGTTGGTCGTAATAAATTCTGCAATCTCTTTAAGGACCGGAAGCGCGTTTCCCATTGCCACAGGATGCGTTACTGCTTGAAGCATCTCGATATCGTTTGGACCGTCTCCGAATGCGTAAGTTTCAGCATCTTTTTGGTTTAAGTGCTCTAAGAAGCGTTTGATCCCTTCTGCTTTGGAATTTCCTTTTGAAATCACATCGACTGAGTACGGCGTGTTTCGTAAGAAATCAAGATTTGGAAATGCCACTTTATATTTGTCTTCAGCTGGTGGAAGAGAGATAAAGAGCATCATGTTAATTGGATTTTCTTTATAAAAATCTGCGTTTAGAGCAGGAGGATTAGTATGAATAAATCCATATGCATCTTTAGCACCTGCGGAGGATTCTACTAAGTAAAATTCTTTGTTGTTATAGGCCGTTAACCCATATCCATCTTCTTTTACCATTTGATGGAATCTTTCTACCGTTTCAGTTGGAATTTCTGAAGAAAAAACACGCTCTCCTTGATAAAGAACGACTTGACCATTCATAAAAATTCCTGAGTGGATATTGGCACTCTCCATAATATCGCGCGTTTCAGCAGGAGAACGTCCTGTTGCGATAAAGGGTTCATACCCATTGTCCTTTAATGTTTGAATAGCCTCTGCTGTAGCTTTATCTACTTTGGATTCGCCGTTCAAGAGAGTTCCATCCAAATCAAAAAATACAAAACCTTTCATTCCGTCACTCCATTCATTGTGTCTTTTTTTATTATACCATGTTTTCAACATTTTTAATTGTAGTTCGAATTCATAGTATTTCGCGTGAAAGAGTAGAATTATCGTAGTTTTTATGTTAAAATTGAAAAGAATTTTAGTTAAGGAGGGAATCCTTTGTACAGTTTAATTTTATCACTGATGGTTGTGGTATGCGTATTGTTAATTATTGTTGTTGCAATGCAACCTTCAAAAACAAATGCTGCGAATTTAACAGGTGGAGCAGAACAATTATTCGGTAAACAAAAGGCACGTGGTTTTGAGGCATTCTTAATTCGCGTAACAGTTGTTTTAGGAACAATCTTCATGTTATTAGCATTTGCATTAGCATACATTTCATCAAAATAATAAATTTAAGTACAATTGTTCGGACAGCCAACCAATTGTACTTTTTTATTTGTCAGATTAGAGGAGTAATATTATGGAAGCACTATGGTTAAGAAAAGAAAGCAATACAAGAGCGGTGATTTTATTTCATGCTTATACAGGAACACCTGCCGATGTCAGAATGCTTGCGCAGTTTTTACATCGTCATGATTATGCAGTCTATGTTCCAGTATTTTCTGGCCATGGAACTCCAGATGTGGAAGATATCTTGGCAAGTTCTCCTGAGGCTTGGTACGAAGATGCCAAACGTGCTGTCGACTTTGTTCGAGGAGAAGGATTTCATACGGTTGCTGCCTTCGGGTTATCGATGGGCGGTATTATGGCGACAAAATTAGCAACCGAACATCTCGTTGAATATGCAGGGACTTTTTGTTCGCCGGTATCTTCTGGGAATCCTCAGTTGCCAGGACTGCTTCAAAGTTTTATGATGTATGCGAAGGCGTCTTATAGAAATGTAGGACGACCATTTGATGAAGCTGAAATGAAGGAAAAAGCACAAAAACAATTAGCACACATTCAATCATTTTCAAGTGACGTTGCTTCGCATTTAGATGAAGTGACAGGAAGTTTTTATATTGCACAAGGGGAACAAGATACACTTGTCGATCCAGAGTCCTCCCTCGAATTAAAAGAGGGACTCGTTAACGCACAAGTGGAGTTACATTGGTATGAAGAAGCAGGGCACGTGATTACGGTTAGTCCTGTTAGAAAGGAATTCCAAGAGACTGTTCTCTCTTTTCTAAATCAACAAGAATGGAGGTAAAGAAATGAGACAATCATTAGAAGAAATCTTAATGGCTTTCTTTATGGAACATGAATCCGAAAGTTTTTTTGTTCAAGAAATTAGTGAGCATTTCGGATTTACTGCTTCAAAGGACTTTAAGATTTTAGTGAAACAATTAGCTGACCTCGAAGATTCTGGAAAAATTGTATTAACACGACAAGGTAAATTTGGATTCAATCAAAAAAATCGTACGTTAGAAGGAACATTCCGATTAAACGATAAAGGATTTGGTTTTGTCACAGTTGAAGAAGGCAAACCAGATATTTTTATTCCAAGAACGGATGTCCATGGCGCTATGGATGGAGACAAAGTTGCGATTCGTATCGTTCAAGAAGAAAATCCTTATAACGATAAAGCCGCAAGCGGAACGATTGTAAAAATCTTAGAACGCGCTGTGAAGCAAGTGGTGGGGATTTATACACGTTATCCATCGAAGATTATGATGCAAACAGGCTATTGTGGCGAAATTGCGTTAAAAGATTCTAAATTAAAGAAAACGAAATGTTATGTGACTAGAAAGGGATTAAACCCAGTTGACGGAACCGTCGTGATTGCCGAAGTTGACAGTTATGAAACAGAGCGTCACGAACTCGTCTTGAAGGCGCATATCGTTAAAGAAATCGGCTATAAAGACGCTGTCGGTATGGATATTTTAATGATTTTACATCAATTAAAAATCCCAACAGTATTCCCAGATTCAGTATTAGAGGAAGCCAACCGAGTGAGTGAAACCATCTCACCGGAAGAACTCGAAGGGCGTGTGGATTTACGCCAAGAATTAACCGTGACGATTGACGGGGCAGATGCCAAAGACTTAGATGATGCGGTAGCTCTAGTCAAACGCGAAGATGGAACCTTTGTATTAACGGTATCCATCGCCGACGTTTCTTATTATGTAACGGAAAATTCTGAAATGGATAAGGAAGCATTCGAACGCGGAACAAGTGTGTATTTAACAGACCGTGTGGTTCCAATGTTACCGCAACGATTATCAAACGGAATCTGCTCGCTACATCCATATGAAGAACGTTTAACATTAACAGCACGCATGGAAATCGACCGTAGCGGAACGATTTACCAGCACGAGATTTTCCCAAGTGTGATTCAATCGAACGAGCGATTAACTTATGATGAAGTGAATGTATTATTCAATACGAATGAAGCTTCTGAAAAAATCACTCCAGAGATTGCAGAAATGCTTTGGAATATGAAGGAATTGCATACGATTCTTGAGCGTAGACGTATGGAACGTGGAGCGATTGACTTTGATACACAAGAAGCAAAAATTCTTGTTGATGAAAAAGGCGCGCCAACAGAAATCGTATTACGTGAACGTGGCGTAGCAGAGCGACTCATTGAGTCCTTTATGCTTGCGGCTAACGAAACAGTGGCGCGTCATTATGAACAATTGAAGGTGCCATTCATCTACCGTGTCCACGAAAATCCAGATAGCGAAAAACTCCAACGTTTTTTAGAGTTTATTACCGCATTTGGAATTACGATTAAAGGGAAGAACGATTCGATAACACCGAAGAAATTGCAAAAGGCCTTGAATGAAGTACGCGGTGAGCCGTATGAAGCAGTGGTCTCAACAATGATGCTTCGTTCTATGAAACAAGCTAAGTACGATATCACGCCTACAGGACACTATGGACTGGCAGCGGAAGACTATACACACTTCACTTCGCCAATTCGTCGTTATCCTGACTTAATCGTTCATCGTATGATTCGTCATTACGGAAAACACCCAGGTCATTTATCGAAGAAAGAAGAAACGCTTCTAGAAGATAAGTTGCAACAAATTGCAGACCAATCGTCTCGTATGGAACGACTTGCAGTACAGGCAGAACGCGATGTGAATGCATTGAAGAAAGCTGAATACATGCAAGACAAGGTCGGCGAGGAATTCGATGGTATCGTAAGCTCTGTGACAAAATTCGGGATGTTTGTCGAGTTAGCGAATACCGTTGAAGGATTAATTCATATTTCTCATTTGAAGCAAGACTACTTTAACTTTATTGAAAGCCACATGATTTTACTCGGGGAACGTACGGGCGTAAGTTATCGTATTGGGGACCGTGTTCGTGTGAAATGTGTGAAAGTAGATGTGGAAGCTAGAGAAGTCGATTTCCTACTCGTAGAAGATGCAAAATTGGCCAAAACTGAACGCCCAAGAAAAGTCGAACGCTTTGATGATAAATCTTCTAAGAAAGGCAAAAAATCAAAAGGACGCCAACGCTTTAAAAAAGCGATTAAAACGAAAAAGAAAAGACGCTAGGAGGTTCGTGAATGCCTAAAGGAACGAACGATAAAGTGCTCGCACAAAATCGAAAAGCAAGTCATGACTATACCATTCTTGAAACGATTGAAGCTGGGATGGTCTTAACCGGAACAGAAATCAAATCGGTTCGTCAAGCGCGTATCAATTTAAAAGATGGATATGTAAGCTTGAAGCAAGGAGAAGCTTTTCTTGTAGGAGTTCATATTAGTCCGTTTGAACAAGGGACACTTTTCAATCATGACCCATTAAGAACGAGAAAATTATTGCTTCATAAAAAGCAAATTAATTATTTACTGGAGCAAGTAAAGCAAGCCGGAAATACAGTAGTGCCGCTGAAGGTCTATATTAAAAATGGCGTTGCAAAGTTATTAATCGGAGTTGCGAAAGGGAAGAAAAATTACGATAAACGTGATGCCTTAAAGCAAAAGGATATGAAACGCGAAATCGATCGTGCAATGAAAGAAAGATATTAAAGAGGAAGGCTGGACAAATTGTCCAGCCTTTTTTGCATGCAAAAAATATTTCATTACCATATATGGTAATGAAATTTTTCAAAAAAGAAATTCGTTTCATATTTGTTTCATATTGGAAGTGCAAACTAACAGTACAGAATAGGAAAGGAAGTGGGAGAGCACATGGATTGGAAAAGGAGAGCGGGTGCGTATCTTGTTCGCAAGAAGATTCGTACAGGAATATTATTTTTCATCATGATGCTTATTACAGCAGCCGTCTTGGCGGTCCTCTCGATGCAAGAAAGTACAGGGAAGGTTCAAACGAAGCTATTAGATTTATCGAATTCAGGGTTTCAAATTGAATCCCTCTTACAAGATGGGAATATCGAACAAAAAGAGATGGCCAAGGTAGGACAAGTCGAAGGAGTAAAGGATGCGCAGTATGAAATGGATGGCATCGGGCAACTCGAAGACGCAAAGGCTGTTGAAAGAGAACAAGCGGTCCAACTTGACCAAGGGAAAATGGGAGAACTGGTGAGCTATCACTGGGTCACTTCAAGTAGTCAGGAGTTAAATTTTGCTAGCGGTGCGCTAAGTCTTAAAGAAGGGCGTGCGTTAACCAAAGACGATTCCGGAAAAGTACTCGTGCATGAAGAGCTTGCAAAAGAAAACAATTGGACAGTTGGAGACAAAATTAAATTGAAGAATTTCCAAAACGAGGGTACTACTGCAAGTGGTAAAGAAGTAACCGTAGAAATCGTTGGAATCTTCAACGGAAAGTTATCGGAGCAATCAACAGGATTGACGAGTGACTTAACAGAAAATCGTATCTATATGGATTATAAAACGAGTCAAACGTTAATTGGAAAAGATGAATCGAATGCAATTGTTCACCGTGCGATTTTTACGGTAAAAGATCCATCAAAATTAGATGAAGTAATCGCTAAAGTAAAAGAACTTCCTCTCAAGTGGGATAGCATGCAACTTTCTAAAAATGAACAAGTATTTGAGCAAGTAGCAGCGCCTATCCAAAATTTCAAATCGCTTATGACATTGTTGACTAGCTCAGTATTTGTGTTAGCAGTTATTGTTTTATTTTTAATTTTATTATTTACATTAAGAGAAAGAATACATGAGTTTGGAATTTTGATGTCGGTCGGAATTTCAAGAAAAGAAATTATCGCGCAAATCTTATTAGAACTCTACACGGTAGCGGCAACGAGCTCCATCTTCGCTCTTATGTTGGGCAGCTTTGTAGCCAAGCAATTTTACACGGGGCTCTTAACCTCGGATGAGATTCCCCCTCAAGTGAAATCATTATTTGAATCGAGCTTGCCAGAGTTCAGTCTGATGCAAGGACTGCTAACGATTGGAGTCGTACTGATTATTATTGCATTAGCCGTTCTATTTAGTACCGCAGTCATCTTAATGAAGAAACCGAAGAAAATTTTAAGTCAAATGAACTAAGGAGTGTTTTTATGTCAGTATTATCATTAGAAACTATTTATTATCGATACGAGGATTCTCAAAAATATGTGTTGAATGATTTGAATGCCACTTTTGAAGAAGGAAAATTCTATGCGGTCGTTGGGAAATCAGGAGCAGGGAAATCGACTTTCTTATCGCTATTAGCAGGATTAGATAGTCCAACGAAAGGAAAAGTGTGTTTTAATGGGCAAGATATTGCGCAAGGGTCATACAGTGAACACCGTCGTGACCACATTTGCTTAGTGTTCCAAAACTATAATTTAATCGATTATTTAACACCGCTTGAAAATGTAAGACTCGTAAATGGAAAAGCAACCAAAGATATTCTATTGAAATTAGGATTAGAGGAAGAATTAATTCATCGTAATGTATTGAAGCTATCAGGTGGGCAACAACAACGGGTTGCAATTGCTAGAGCACTTGTTTCAAAGGCGCCAATTATTTTAGCGGATGAACCAACAGGAAACCTTGACGAAGGAACAGCTGCAGAAATTATCGATATCTTAAAAAAGGCAGCACATGAAAGTGGAAAATGCGTCATCGTAGTGACTCACAGCCCGCAAGTAGCGACTGCGAGTGACGAAGTGTTGGAATTAGAAGATGGAAAACTAAAGAAAGTAAGAGGGGGAAAATAAATGAATATCCTACAAAATGCTTGGGCATATGTCTCAAGAAAAAAGTTTAAAACCTTAATTATTTTCTTTATTTTATTCAGTATGGCAACAGTGGCTCTTAGTAGCTTAGCCGTAAAACACGCAACGGATACTGCTGCAAAAGAAACGTTTAAGTCGATTAATTCTTCGTTCTCGATGCAGATCGACCGCAGACATAATCAAGGGACTGCTCGTGGGGGCGGGAACTTGAAAGGAAAAGATATTCAAGCGATTGAAGGAATCGAAGGCGTTCAAAAGGCAGTGAAGCGAATGGAAGTCGTAGCTGACCTTGTCGATCAAGAATTGATTCCAGCAAAAGGAGTTCGTCTTGACGCCACTCGTCAGCAACGTTTCGGGAAAGCTGCTCAGGTAACAGGGATTAATGATTCTAGCATGGATGAACGATTCGCGGCGCAGACTTTCACGCTAACAGAAGGTCGCCATATTAAGGATGATGATACAAATGTGGCGTTAGTACACGAAGACTTTGCTAAGAAAAATAATTTAAAAGTCGGCGACAAGTTCAAGTTGAAATCAAACATCTATGATGCGGATAACGAGAAGCACGCGAATAACCAAACCGAAGTGACAATTGTTGGATTATTTGGTGGTAAAAATAAAGGTGGAGTCACAGCGCCTCAAGAATTATATGAAAATACGATTTTAACAGACTTAAAGACAAGCGCATTAATGTATGGATATACTGATGCGGATGCCATTTATTTGGATGCTACGTTCCTTGTGGGTGGTCAATACGACATCGATAAGGTGATGGAACAAGCGAAGAAATTGGGAATTGACTGGAAGGCATATACGCTTATTAAGAGCAGCCAAAACTACCCAACGCTTCAAAAATCAATTAACTTAGTATATGGCTTAACAGACAAACTATTCCTTGGAAGCCTAATCTTCTCAGCGATTATTTTAGTACTCGTCCTCTTCTTATGGACAAACAGTCGTCGTCGAGAAATCGGTGTTCGTTTGGCGCTTGGAATGACGAACAAAACGATTATTGCGCAAATGCTGTGCGAAGTAGGAATGGTCAGCATCGCCAGCTTTATCGCTGCGATTCTTGCAGGGGGACCTGTCAGCGAATGGGTTGGAAAACTCATTTTAGGGCAAGTGAATAGCAGCCTTGGAACGCAACTGGCGAATGAAGCGAAATCGGCCAACCTTGGTGGTGGAGCAGCCGTGGACGGCTTCAATAAGACATTAACAGAATTATCGGTGACAGTATCCAATATGGATAAAGCAACAGTTGTAGGTCTTGGACTCGTCGTTGTTGTCATTGCAGTTCTCTTAGGCAGTGCGTTTATTTTACAAAAATCTCCGAAGAGTTTATTGCAAGATACGGAATAAAAATGCAAGGGTCTAGTCGCTAGACCGATTGATTGATATAATAGCAAAAAAGAGGTGATGTTTTTGAATTTATTAATCGTTGAAGACGAAGGAGTGATTCGCGAAGGCGTTCGTGAATATTTAACAGAGCAAGGCTTCCATGTGTTTGAAGCAGAAGATGGAGTAGAAGCGCTTGAAGTATTTGAAAAAGAGTCGATTGATTTAATCTTACTCGATATTATGATGCCTCGAAAAAATGGCTTTGAAGTGTTAGAAGAGGTGCGTAAAACTAGTAAAGTTCCTATTCTGATGCTAACGGCCCTTCATGACGAAGAAACACAAGTGAGAACGTTCGAGCTACTCGTCGATGGATTTATTCAAAAACCATTCTCCCTCGTTGTTTTGCATAAGCAGATTGAAGCCGTATTGAAGCGTCATTACGGAGAAATGGATGTGTGGAACTATGAGAATACGAGTGTGAATTTTACCAGTTTTGAAGCTAGAGTAAATGGGCAGATTGTGGAAGTAACTGCAAAAGAACTGGCAATTTTGAAACTACTCGTAGAACATCACGGACAAGTATTGAGTCGCGCTCAAATATTAGATCATGTGTGGGCAGAGCATGAAGATCCACCGTTTGACCGTGTTGTGGATGTTTATATCAAGCAATTGCGAAAAAAATTATTGTTGGATTGTATCGTGACGGTTAAAAATGTCGGATATAAGTTGGAGTTAAGATGAGAAAATTAAAACTGTTTCCTAAGATTTTTATTTATACATTGAGCATTCTAGGTACGCTAGTCGCCATCGCGCATCTGTTTTTATACTTTGCCTTTCCGCACTTTTATTTGCAGGAACGTCAGCAAGAATTAAGCCAAAAAGCAGATGTGTTAGTGGAAAGTTTATCCAAAGTCGATGAACAAGAGGCTGCGTCTGCCTTGCAACTGTATGCTAAAAACGAAGGGATTACAGCTTACTTAAGAAAAGAATCGAACGGGGAGAACTTACAGCTAGGAAGCGAGTTAGCCATTGATGAAAATAGTGATCAGAACTCGGTCATTATCGAGGATAGACAAGTCACTACAAAAGACGGCAAACAAATGCAACTGCAGGTCGTGACGACAACCGAATCGGTGAAACAGGCAACCAAGGTTACATTCCGTTATTTGCCATTATCGCTCGCCATTTCGATCTTTACAGCAGTCATTTTCTCGTATATTTATGCTAGAAAATTATCGAAACCTCTGATGCAAATGTCTAGGGTAACCAAGAAGATGATGGAATTAGATAGAGATGCCAAATTTGTAAATCCAAGAGCCGATGAAATTGGGCAGATGGAGATGCAAATTAATGAGTTATACGAGCATCTACTATCTGTCATCGATGAACTGGAAGAGAAGAATCAGAAGATGATTCAGCTGGAAAAAACAAAGGTGGATTTTTTACGGAGTGCTTCTCATGAGTTGAAGACACCATTAGCAGGCCTTCGGATTTTATTAGAGAATATGAGTCTCAATGTTGGTAAATATAAAGACCGCGATAAGTACTTGGAAGAGTCGATTGCAAAAGTCGACCAGATGTCTGTACTCGTTCAGGAAATTCTGGCACTGTCTAAATTACAAGAAGAAACTCTAACAAAAGAAGAAATAGCATTAGACAAAGTTCTTCCAGAGTGGAACAGAGAATTCCAGTTGTTATTACAAGAAAAAGGACTAGTGCTTGAAGAAAACATCGAACCATTCACGATTGAAGCGAGCCCAATCGCCTTTCGAAATGTATGGAATAACTTATTGATGAATGCCATTAAACACTCATCAAAAGAAGGCGTCATTCGAGTGGAATTAAAGGATCAAGATTTAACGATTGAAAATCCATGTGTTCCACTAACGAAAGAACAAATTGAAACGGCATTTTCACTCTTACCATCTTCAAAAGGAACGACTGGCGGAGGAAATGGAGTAGGACTCTATAGTGTTCATCAGTTGCTCGAACGTGAACAAATTGAACACCGCTTCTTTGCAACAGCAGAAGGTATGTGTTTTGAAATGAATTTTAAAGATAAAGCTTAAAAGAATGGGTTACCACATGCGGTAACCCGTTCTTTTTTTGTTTGGGAGCGATTCGCTACTTTTGGACGAGATTCCAACAATTAAAAGAAAAAAATGGAGAAATTAGCAAAAAAAATCACAAAAAACGCTTACATTTAAAGCGTTTTCGTGTATAATTAAAGTATCAATAAAAAGATAGGAAGGTTGATATTATGGCAACAATTGATCGTTTCGCTACAGACACTATACGCAAGAGCAATCCGCATCTTTCGCAATTGAAGGCAACTATTGAACCAGCTTTTTATTCGAACAATGCGACTGAAATTCCGACTCTGGCAGAGGCGTATGAATTAGCGTCACATGCACCTAATACAACAGTGTTAGATGCGTTCGTTGCAAACGCAAAGGATTTAGGGTTACCGGAGGATGCACATATTCTTACGGTTGTTGATGGGAGCGTTGTAGGACGTACTGCAAAAGCTCGTCGAATTTTGGGTAATAATCCAGCAGAAGATGCAAAGATTATTCCAATCATTCGTGAAGAGATTTATAACAGTTCGTTCAAACCGTTTATTAAGGGTACAGCCGTTGTAGGTCTTGATGAAGACTTTATGGTGAAGGCACATATCACAATGCCTAAAGAACACATTAACAACTTGTACTCATGGTTATTGAACTTCCAAATTTTCAATGACCAATATAAGAGACGTTATGATGCGTCTAAACAATATGACGAAAATGATATTTTCATTTTCTTCGACCCAACTTGGAGACATCCTGATTACCCAGATGGATTAGCATTCTTTGATACAAAACATAACTGTGCTGCAATTTTAGGAATGAGTTATTTTGGGGAAATCAAAAAAGGAACGTTAACATTAGCATGGGCAACTGCCGCTCGTAACAACTACGTTTCTTGCCACGGTGGTTTGAAGATTTTCCGTAAAGAAGGCGATTCTTACGTTGCAAGCTTCTTCGGATTATCTGGATCAGGTAAGTCTTCATTAACACACGCAAAACCTGACGATAAATACGACATTGTAGTATTACAC